>NZ_BMOM01000008.1 GCF_014647075.1 Deinococcus aerophilus
CCACAACCCACACTGGATGTGGCCGAAGATGGCTTGGTAGAGTCGGGACGCGTCCCCGGTGGCATTTTCGGTTGTCACAAACGGAAAGTGTCCCCTACCGGGGACGCTTTCTCATACTTTGTGTCAGGCCGTCAGGTTCCGACCCTCATTTCCTTTACATCTCCATCTCGGAGTTTCAGATCCCTCCTCAGGACCCGCTGACAGAATGGGGCCTTTGGATATTGATGTCAAGACTTAATACATTAGAAATGAAGCTCTTGCCACTTGAAGGGGACAAAAATCAAATCTTGCAAGCAAGCTTGCATGCTTGCAAGCAAGCGAAGAAAGAAAACAACGAGGAGCTGATTTAAATCAGCTCCTTTTTCATTATATATCCCTCTCTATTCTTTGATAAGCTCTGTCACGACCAGGGGACAGAATTGGAATCAAGCCAGCTGCTCTCCGACCGGCCTGAGCAGCGGAAAGGCGGCAACCGTGTCCTGATCCAGATCACAGGCGGCTTCCAGCGCGGTCACGGTACGGTCCAGTTCGGCAATCAGGGCCAGCAGCCGAGGTTGCCCTGCCGCGCCAGGGGCCAGGCGGTAGGCGCGCACCAGCAGCCGGTAGTACTGCAGGGTCCCATGCTGGCCCTGGTTGAACCGGTCGAAGAAGGCGGCCCGTGTCTCGGCCGTGTCGCCCGCCGTGAGCACGTCGGTCAGGATGCTGCGGGCATTGTGCAGCTTGTCGGCGGCGCTGACGAGCAGGGCCGAGGCGTCCTTGACGTGTTCGCGGCTTACCAGCTTGTGGAGGTACTCTCCCTTGCGCTGCTCCCAGGGGGCTTTCCTGCCGTTCACCAGCGGCGTTTCCTCGGTGGCCCCCAACACCAGCCGGGCCACTTCGGTGTCGAATTCGCGGCGAATATGGTCTTCCAGCTCCTGACGCTTTTTAGCCCGCATCGTTTCCTCAGGCTCCAGGTTTTCCGGACCGTCTTCCAGGGCGTCATGCAGCAGGGCGGCGATGGCCTCATCCTCGGACGCGCCGAACTCCAACGCCACAGAGGCCACGCCCATCAGGTGGGAGATGTAGGGAATGCGCGTGCCCTTGCGGTACTGCCCGGTGTGCCACTTGTGGGCCAGGGTGAGCGCTTTGATAAACCGGTCGGTGAGGGGAAAGGCGGTTGCTGGAGTCTCCATGCCCCGATGTTATGTGGCCTGCCAGCGCCGACTTGCCTCATTTGTGCCTTGCGGCGGTTACTCCTCGAACAACCCGACCTGCCGCGCCCCCTGCGCCCGCTGAAGCTTCTGCTCCTCCAGCTTCTTCAAGGCGTCCTCGAAACTGCTGGCCTGCGGAATCCCGTCCTCTGGCGGACGGCCCCGTCCCCTGGGGGTAACGTCGGCCGCAACGCTGACTGGCTCTGAAACTGGCACGGTGTCCGTTTCCGGTTGCACCTTGCGGGGCCGTCCACGCCGCTTCGGTTCACTGCCGTCCGCCGCAGCTTTCGGAGTAGTCTCCGCGCTGCTGGCCCTAACTGCTTTCGGCTTCCGTCTGGCCCCCGTGCCTTCTGCGACTCGCGCCGCCCGGATGCGTTCCAGCAGCAAGAATCTCTCCGGGGCCGTGTCACGGACGGGCAGCCGTCTGAACTGGGGCATCTCCGGCAGTATGACGGCCGCGCGGGGACGACGTGACCGCAGGTGCGCCGTCCCCGCGCGGCATGTGAGCGTGCCTCCAGGCCCGTCCAGGGGCAGAATGCGGGCACTGTGCCCCCACTCACTCTGGATGATCTCTTCGCGGAGGCGAACTTCACGCCCAACGCCCCGCAGCGCGCCGCGATCCTGCACACCGACGGACCGCTCTTCCTCGTGGCCGGGCCAGGGTCGGGGAAGACCCGCGTGCTGCTGTGGCGCACCGTGAACCTGATGGTCTTCCACGGCGTTCAGCCGGAGGAGATCTTCCTGGCGACCTTCACCGAGAAGGCCGCCAAGCAGCTCCGGGACGGCCTACTCTCCCTGCTCGGCCTCGTCACGAACCGCACGGGGCAACCTTTCGATCTCTCCCAGATGTACATCGGGACCGTGCACTCCCTGTGCAACCGGTTGCTCACCGACCGGGCCTTTTCCCCGGGACGGCAGCGGTCACAGTCCCCGGTCGTGATGGACGCCCTGGAGCAGTACTTCCACCTGTACCGCAAGCGGTTCTGGCGGGACGCCCTGAGTCACCTCGGCATCGAGGACGACCTGGAAGTCGTGCAGGAACGCCTGAACCTCGTGTTCGGCAACCGGGGCGCGTCACGGCACAAGGCCGTCGTGGCCCTGCAGAGTCTCTTCAACCGCTTCAGTGAGGAGAACCTGGCCCCGGATGACCTCCTCACGCAGAACACCAACCCCGACCTAGACCTCCCCCTGAGGCTGTACGCGTACTACCTGTCCACGCTCGGGCAGTCCGTGGATCTCTCATTGCTGCAGCAGGCGGCTTATAAGGTCGTGGCGGCGAACCCGCAGGCGAGCAGCCTCTTCAAGTACGTCACGGTGGACGAGTACCAGGACACGAACGCGATTCAGGAGAAGCTGTACTTCGCGCTGGCCAGGTGCGGCAATATCTGCGTGGTGGGAGACGACGAGCAGGCGCTGTACCGCTTCCGGGGCGCGACCGTGGAGAACTTCGTACAGTTCCCGGACCGCTGCCAGCAGCACCTGAGCCGCACGCCGACCCGCATCGCCCTGAACACGAACTACCGGTCCAGGAAGGGCGTGGTGGACTTCTACACGGGCTACATGGACGGTGGGCACTGGGCGAGGCCGGGTGGCGGCGCGTACCGCATCGAAGGGAAAGGCATCCAGGCGCACAGCGCTGACGCCAGGCCCTCCGTGGCGGTGAGCAGCTCGGCGGGACCGGAGAGCGTCTGCATCGAAATCGCGGCGCTGATCCGGTCCCTGATCGACTCCGGCAAGGTGCAGGACGCCAACCAGATCGCGTGTCTCTTCCCGTCCGTGAAATCGTCCGCCGCGCAGCGCCTGACCAAGGCGCTCGCGGACGTGGACCTGAAGGTCTACTCCCCCCGGGCCGGGCGGTTCATCGAGACGGACGAGGCGACCCTGATGCTCGGTCTGATGATCCAGGTGCTGGGCCGCACGCCCCGCGAGATCGAATTCAACGGGGGGGACTACAAGCTCTACCACGACTGGCTCGACGCCGCTGAGAAGGAAGCCAGGGACGTCATCCGGGCCGACCCCCGCCTGGCCAGTTTCGTGCAGGACCGCAAGGCCGAGATCGCCGGGGTCCGCCGGGACTACCAGGCGTTCATGACCGTCCTGGAGAAGCAGGGCTGGGCGGCCATCAGCCCGTACGACCCGGCGAAGCACAAGCGGGCCCTAATGGACGCCCCCGGCCTGAGCAACCGGGCCAGGACCGGCATCGGGAACCAGCACTTCGACCGGGTGGCGCGTGAACGGCAGGCGGAAGGGAAACCGGTCACGCTGAGTTACGCCGTCAACCGGGCCACGTCGCTCGACTGGACGGTCCTCGATCTCTTCTACCGACTCACGGCCTTCCAGCCGTTCAAGGGCATGTTCGACCTCGCCGAGCAGGGCCGGGACGAGGGGCCGGTCACGACCCTCAGCCTGGTGTCGCAACTCGTCTCCCGCTTCATGGAGGAGACGCAGACGATCCTTACGGCGCACTCCTTCGAGAACGACCTGCTGCGCAACCAGTTCGTCGGGTCGTACCTCTTCGCGCTCTTCCGCCTCGGCGAAGGCGAGTACGAGGACGAGGAAGTGCCCTTCCCGAAGGGCCGCATTCCGTTCCTGACCGTCCACCAGAGCAAGGGCCTGGAATTCCCGGTGGTGGTGCTGGGCAGCGTCATGAAGAAGGACATGGGACCGCAGACGGTCGAGGTGCTCATCCGGCCCTTCCTGAGCGGCGACAACGAACCCCTGGAGAAGGTCAGTCAGTTCGACACCATGCGGATGTTCTACGTGGCCCTCAGCCGCGCGCAGAACCTCCTCGTCGTCGGGCACATCAAGGGCCGGGGGTACTCCACTCACGACTCGTTCAAAACGCTCCTGGACGGGAACGTCACCCGCATCCCCGATCTGGACCTCAGCACCGTGCCGGCCGCAGGGGCCGAGTCGGACGACACCATGCGCAGCTACTCGTACACGGCCGACTACCTGCGGTACCTCGAGTGCCCCAGGTCGTACATGATCTTCCGGAAGTACGACTTCGCGGATTCCCGCACCGGGGGCATGTTCTTCGGGAACCTCGTGCACCAGACGATCGAGGACCTGCACAACCGCGTGATCGCCCTGCGCGAAGGAGTGACCGCATGACACAGAGCATGGAGGACTTCATCACGGACGCGTTCGAGCAGAACTACGAACGCATCCGCCTCGAAACCGGCCGGGCCGTGACGCCCAACATCAAGGAAGCCGCCAGGGAACAGGTGCTGCTGTACTACCGGCGCATGCGGGACGTGGCAGACGGCGTCACCGACACCGAGGTGAAACTCACCCTCCCCGAACAGCGCACGCCGCAGCAGCGCAAGTTCACGCTCGAAGGCGTCGTCGACATCGTCCGCGAAGGCGACCGGACCACCATGTACGACGTCAAGACGCACCTGGACGCCGACGCTGCCGCCGGGCAACTCGATCAATACGTGCAGCAACTGAACCTCTACGCCCACATCTGGCAGGGCCTGCGTGGGGAAGCGCTGGACGAGACTGCTATCATCGCGACCCGTCCCACGCGGGAACTCCGCCAGGCGCTCCGCAGCGGGGACGACCGGGTGATCGACGCGGCCATTCTGAAGTGGCGACCTTGTCTGAACATTCCCCTGGACGAACACGCCGTTGAGGACACCGTCCAGCGGTTCGGCACTGTGGTGGACCGCATTGAGGAACGCCACTTCATGCCCCCGGCCGTGGAGAAACTGAAAGCCCCGATCCGCCCCGGTGCGCGGCAGCCCTTCGGGACGGCCGTGTGCGCCAACTGCGACGTGCGCTTTACCTGCGACAGTTACCGCCAGTTCCGGTTGCAGACCACACCGGGAATGAACCCGGAACGGGTGCTGCAGGACGCCATGAACGAGTACGCGGCCAGTAGCGAGCAGGGGCAGTGGGTGGATGCGAACATGGAAACCCTAAACCGCGACAGGCTGCCCGACGCTGAAGACATTGACCGGGGTGACGTATGAACGGACAGGCATTCAAAGATTTTCTCAATCAGCAAAAGCAGATTCGGACTGCTCACCGGTCCGCTATCGAGAAGTACATCCAGGCCATCACGAAGACCCTGTCGGACGAACAGAGCAAAAGCGGCGCGTACTACTCTTCCAGTTCTATAGACGTGATCCAGCCGCCAGAGCTGGACGAGGGGTACATCAGCTTTACGCTGAAAGTCCTGTCGAGCTCACTGCCGATGGGATTGAAGCTGACGTCAGAGGGCGTGTTCGTCCTGCGGTGCCTAGGCAAAGAGGTCGAGACGACCACGCCGCCCGACACCATTCAATTCATCTACCAGTGTCTCTGCGAGTTGGAATCAACAGCCACCGCACTCCAGAGAGGCTGGGCGGACGACCCTGCAGCCAACTCCTCGCAGCGAACTGAAACGCCCCCGTTGGCACAGCCTGCCCCTAACGCCGTCACGTAAGGAAAACTCCATGATTGAAGAATTGAAACGCCCAGATCGACTGGACGAGGACCGCATCGAGGCCATCAAAGCCCTGTTCCCTGAGGCCTTCCCTGATGGACGATTCAACCCGCAGGCCCTCAAAGAATTGCTTGAAGATCCGAACGAAGCGGTCGGGCAGGATGCAGACTTCTATGGGCTGAGCTGGCCTGGCAAGAAGCAGGCGCGCAAGCGAGCCGCATCTGCACCGACCGTAACGCTTGCCCCAAAACCCGGCGAGGGAGAAAACGAGCAGTCCACCAGAAATGTGATCATCGAAGGGGACAACCTGGAAGTGATGCAGGCGCTTCTTAGGGCATACGCGGGGAAGGTGAAACTGATTTACATCGATCCGCCCTATAACACTGGCAACGACTTCGTGTACCGCGACGATTTCAAGTCGTCTACGGAAGCGTACCTGGAGGAGACAGGGCAGCGTGACGTTGAGGGCTTACTCGTCAGCAATCCGCGCACCGGCGGACGCTTTCATGCCAACTGGCTCAACATGATTTATCCGCGTCTTAAGATGGCTCACTCGCTGCTTATGGACGATGGTTTAATTTTCATATCTATTGACGACAATGAGTTAAACAATCTTCGACTTGTCTGCGGTGAAGTATTTGGTGATGAAAATTTCATTGGCAATATTGTATGGCAAAAGAAGTATGCTCCTGCGAACGATACCGTGAATCTATCATATATGCACGAATATATTATGGTATATGCTAAGCAAAAAAAGTATAGCGACGCTGGAAGGCAGATCGCGTTGATTAGTAAGATGGCGCGTAGCGAAGCGCAAAATGCACTTTACAAAAATCCCGACGGAGATCCTCGAGGGGACTGGGCATCAGACAACTATACTTGTAATAAAACGGCCGAAGAGAGGCCGAACTTATTTTATCCCATCATACAACCTAAAACTGGTAAGGAGATTTGGCCGAGCAGATCAAGGGTCTGGGCATATTCACAGATTGAGCACCAAAAACATATTGAAGAGGGGAGGCTTTGGTGGGGAATAAATAAGGAAAACGAAACTCCACGGTATAAAAGATACCTTTCTGACGTAGGAGGAGTCGTTAGCGATACGTGGTGGTCTCATGACAAAGTCGGCCATAGCGATGAAGCAAAGAAGGAATTCAAAGCATTGTTCTCTGAGGCGACCGATGCCTTTGACACGCCAAAGCCCACGCGAATGATCAAGCGCATCGTAGAACTAGCAACTACTGGCGTTGATGGACATATCGTGCTGGATTTCTTTGCTGGCTCGGGTACGACTGGACAGGCTGTGATGGAAGTCAACGATGCAGACGATGGAGATAGACGCTTCATTCTAGTCCAAGCACCAGAAGCCAGCAAACCCGGCTCAGAAGCCATGAAGGCTGGGTTGTCCACTATTAGCAAAGTGACCGCCGAGCGTGTGCGTCGGGCTGCCAAAAAAATTAAAGCAGAGAGCAAGGCGGACCGGGGCTTCCGGGTCTACCAGACCACACCTTCAAATTTACGGAAGTACCGACCAATTACGGTTCAAAACGTTGCCGAGCTTGGCGGCCTGGACTTCAAGGGCTCGGGAGCTCTCGTGCCTGACTTCAACTCCCAGAACGTCATCACGGAGATGATGTTGCTGGAAGGTTTCCCGCTGGACAGCAGGATCGAGCAGGCGCCCGAGTTCAGCGACCAAGTGTATGTCGTGTCGCACCCGGAGCGCAGCCACCGCCTGCTGATTTCCCTGACGGCCGACAAGCTGCTCGATGAAACGGTCGAGCAGGCCAGCCAGTACCCGAAGGACACGTTCATCTGCCTGGAATCGAGCCTGACGGATCAGAGCAAGATCCGCCTGGCGGACGCCGTGGCAAAAGTGAAAACCCTGTAATGCCCTCACTCAACGGAATGAATATGCTGAACATCACGTCACGACGCGCGTCCCTGCTGGTCACCCTCGCCCTGTCCACCCTGGTCTCCTGCGCTCCGAAAGACTTCCGTCCTCAAGTTGCCCAGAAGGTCGTCATCAAGCAGGGGGGAGCCGTCACCCTGCAGGTGTCCGTCGAGCGTGACGAGGGTCTGAAAGGACCCGTGACCGTGTCCCTGCGGAACCTGCCGGAGGGCGTGACGGGTTCGACCACCACGCTGGCAGAGACGCAGACGAGTGGTCAGATTGCGCTGAAGGCCACCGCCAGCGCCCCGTTGAAGCAGGCCGCGAGCGCGGCTCCTGCCGCTGAGGGTGCCGCGACTGCGGTGGACGGCCAGCCTGCCGTGGTGTTCTCCGCGGACGGCAAGACCCACGAGCTGCCGCTGGCCTTCGCGGTGCAGGCGCTCTCCGGGTCGTCCGACAAGACGTTCGGGTCGGGTGGGGTCATGCAGATGAAGCTGGGCGTCTTCCTCAAGCGCGATCATGCCAACGCGCTGGCGGCCACGGCGGACGAGAAGATCCTCGTGGGGGGCCAGAAAGACGAACGGTTCGCGGTGTACCGCCTCAACCGAAATGGCACCGTCGATAAGGGCTTCGGGAAGGAAGGCCTTGCCGTGGGCACCGGCGCGAAGGGCACTGTCTACAAACTGCTGGTGCTGCCGGATGGCGGTGTCATCGCGGTCGGAAGTGACCAGTACGAATCGGCCGGGCTCGTGCTGGCGAAGTTCACGAAAGACGGGAAGCTCGACACGACGTTCGGGAAGGGGGGCGTGGTCAACTACGCCGTCAATGGTCTGGAGTACCACGGCCTGAGAGACGCGGCTGTGCAGTCTGACGGCAAGGTTGTGGCTGTCGGGAGCGCTGGAACAGAAATGGGCGGGTCTGGTGGCCTCACGAACGGGAAGTCACTTGTCGTGCGGTTCAATCCGGACGGCAGTGTGGACCGGACGTTCGGGAGCGGTGGGCGCATCGTCGGGGGGATCCAGGAATACGGATCTGCAAATGACGTCGAACTAGGAGACGCAGACACGCTTCTTGTCGTGGGAACGGCCTACACCCAGTACGGCGACTGGGAGACCAGAAATCCAAATATCTTCTACCTGGCCAGGTACCTGAGTGACGGGTCGCCAGATACCTCGTTCGGGAACAATGGGTTCGTGACCTTCTCCGCACGGGATGAGGACACGGACGTGTACGGCACGGGCGTCAGCCTCCTGCCCGACGGCAAGATGCTGACGATCGCCAACGTCACCAGGATGGATATGAACACGTTCGACTCCATGAACCAGATTCGCGTGGCCCAGTACCTCCCAGACGGCGCGCGGGACACTGAGTTCGGTGAAGAAGGTGCGGTGACGTACGACTTCGGTCACTCCGCTTACGGCATCGATCTCGCGGCCACCAAGGACGGCTTCGTCCTGACCGCTACAGTGCAACCTGAGAAGTCGGCAGAAAGTGCTCCATCCCTGGTGAAGCTCAGCAAGGCGGGCCTGGTGGACGAGTCGTTCAACTTCGACGGCCGGGTCGGCATCGGGACACTCGACGATCCGCTGAATCCAGTCGTCCTGAACAGCGGCCAGATCGTGGCGGGCACCAGCCTTAGCCCCTTTTTCCAGGATTACGACGACAACGACGACGCGGCCAAAGTGAACGTGGAACTCGTCAGGATCAACCCATGAGCGCCTGGATCACCGCTGGAGGCCACGGCAATGGCTTTTGAGTTCAAATTCAGTGCCGATCAGCCGCACCAGAAAGCGGCGCTGGACGGCGTGCTCGAACTGTTTGAGGGCTTCTCGGCCTCCCACACTGAAGGCACAATCCTCGATGAGGTCTTCCCGAACCTGCCGGACGCGGAGATGCTGGACGAGGAGTGGCTGGCCGAGAACCTGGGATTCGTTCAGGGGCAGCACAACACGCAGTACCCGGCGGCACCCGTCCCGATGCGGGGTCTGGAGATGGGAGCCGAGGCGGACGGCATGATGCTCGACGGGGTCAGCAACGATTCCCACCGGGCGCCGCACTTCACGGTGGAGATGGAGACCGGCACCGGGAAGACGTATGTGTATTTCCGGTCGATGCACGAGCTGTACCGCCGGCATGGGTTCCGGAAGTTCATCATTGTGGTGCCGAGCGTGGCGATCCTGGAAGGGGTCAAGAAATCCTTCGAGATCACCCGGAAGCATTTCGAGCAACTGTACGGCGTGACGAACTTCCGCCTGATCGAGTACGACGGGGCGAGGCTGGGGCAGCTGCGGAACTTCGCGCAGAGTCAGACGCCGGTGGTCATGGTGATGACCATGCAGAGCTTCAACACGGCCGGCCGCAACTTCTACAAGCCGACCGAGAAGCTCGCCGGGGCCCGCCTGCCCTACCAGTGGGTGCAGGAGACGCGCCCGGTGGTGATTCTGGACGAACCGCAGAACATGGGCAGCGATAAGGCCAAGGAGGCCATCCGGACCCTCAAGCCGCTGTTCGTGCTGCGCTACTCGGCCACGCACCGTCCGGGGGAGACGCCCAACACCGTCTACCGCCTCACGCCGCTGGAGGCGTTCCGGCAGGGACTCGTCAAGCAGATCGAGGTGGTGGGCATCAGTGACCTCTCCGGGCTGAACGTGCCGCAGTTCCGCATCGAGGAGATCACCCGCAACCCGATCACCGCGAAGGTCAAGACGGTGGTCATGCAGGACGGCGTGGGCAGTGAGCAGGTCGTCACCCTGAAATCCGGCGATGACCTCTTCAAGAAGACAAAGAACCCCGACCATCAGGGGTTCGTCGTAGAGAGCATCGGCGTGGCGAAAGACGACCTGCCGGGGTTCGTGCGGTTCGAGAACGGTGAGGAGTTCGGCACCGGGGACGAGGTGATCGGGTCCCGGACGGAGATCTGGCGAGCGCAGATCCGCGAGACCATCCAGACGCACTTCGAGCGGCAGCGACAGCTCCGAGGCAAGGGCGTCAAGGTGCTGTCGCTGTTCTTCATCGACCGGGTCGCGAACTACCAGGGGCAGCCCGGCACCATCCGCAAGCTGTTCGAGGAGGAGTACGCGAAACTCCAGCCGATGTACGCGGACGGGCCGGTGCTGGACGCCAGGGACGTTCACCGGGGGTACTTCGCCTCGAAGAGGGTCAAGGACCGGGAAGTGGTGAGTGACGAGCTGCAGAAGGCCGATAGTGACGAGGCGAAGGAGACCTTCAAACTCATCATGCGGGAGAAGGAGCGCCTGCTGTCGTTCGAGGAACCGGTCTCGTTCATCTTCGCGCACAGCGCCCTGAAAGAAGGCTGGGACAACCCGAACGTCTTCCAGATCTGCACGCTGAACCAGACGGTGAGCAGCACCAAGAAACGCCAGGAGATCGGGCGTGGCCTGCGCCTGTGCGTGGACCAGGACGGGAACCGCCCCGAGGGGTTCAACCTGAACATCCTGACGGTGATCGCCAACGAGAGTTACGAGTCGTACGTGGCGAACCTGCAGCAGAACTATGCGGATGACGGGGAGGGAGCGCCCCCGCCGCCGAAGAAACCGTCGCAGGCGGTCGCCAGGCGCCGGGACGAGCTGTTCCAGGGTGAGGCGTTTCAGGCGTTCTGGCAGAAGCTCTGCAAGCGGCTCGCGTACCGCATCGAGGTGGACACGGACGTGCTGGTGGACGAGGCCGTGGCCGCGCTGAAGACGGCAAAGTTCCCGCAACCGGTGATGACGGTCAGCCGGGGGCAGTTCATCGTCCGGCAGTACGAAGTGCGACTCGAGAAGGTGATCGGTGAGGCCGCTGTACTGCAGATTCACACCCGCGATTCCCGGGCCGAATCACAACCGTCACTAGGGTTGACGTCCGCGTCGACCTCGCAGCAGCAGGTGGTCCTCCACGAGAAGCAGGACCTCAGCACGAAGTTCCCGGTGGGCGACGCACGCCGTCAGCACTTCCGCAAGTGGAAATTGCAGCGCGTCTGGGAGCAGTACGGTGAGGCCCGCATCAAGTTCGACAACGAGGTGGAGGTCAGCCCGAGCGAACCGTACCGCTTCGAAGTGCAGGTGACGCTGCCCAGGGAGACAGTCACCGTGCAGGCCGAAGCGCACGCGCAGCCCATCCCGGACTTCATCGGCCGGGCCGCCGGGGAGACGGATCTCACGCGGGCGACGCTCATCCACATCTTCCAGAGTCTCCCGGACGACGTGAAGGAGAAACTGCTGATCAACCCGGAAGGCTGGACGAACGTCTTCGTCGCGACGCTCCAGGACGTGCTGGCCGACCACGTGGCACGCCGCGTGGAGTACTTCGGCGAGACGTCCGACATCGGCCCGGCCGAGGAGTTCTTTGGTGCGGAAGTGAAGCAGCCGCAGCGGGAACTGATCGAGGATCAGACCGGGAAGGCCCTGTACGACCGGGTGCAGATCGACTCGGACGTCGAGCGGACCTTCGTGGAGCAGTCCCTCCGGAGCGACGGGGATCACATCGCGGTGTACTTCAAGTTCCCCCCGAAGTTCAAACTGGGCCTGCCCCGCGTGATCGGGAACTACAACCCGGACTGGGGCGTCGTGCGGCTCGCGGGTGAGCACACCCGCGTGGAACTCGTCCGCGAAACGAAGGGATCGGAGAACGAGGCGACGCTGCGGTTCGAGAGCGAGAAACGGAAGATCCGGGCCGCGAGGCGGTACTTTGCGGCGCTGGGCATCGACTACCGGGTGGTGACCGGTGAGACAGGACGCTACTGGGACGCAGAAGGTACGCCGGCCGCTGGGGCTCCTGGTCTGTTCGGCGGTGTCGGTGGGTGAATGACCCCGCTGGCGGTCGAGTCCGCTGGTCGAAGTCGATATGGTTACGGTGGCGTCACCTCGAGGGCTTCTGCTTCAGGTGGTGACGCCCGGCCCCTTCCTGGCTTGGCATGTTCTAAACGGCGTAGGATATTTAGCGTGTCTAGCCCTCTAATTTTAAGTTGCTCCAATATTTCACTACATGATCAGCATTTGTTACGGTCATCTGGGACAATTGGGGAGCGTGCTCAGGAGGCCAGATGTGCGATGGCCAGCCGCGCACTTTCGTCGGCCATGTGGATAACATATCGGGATTTTGCAATGTCAGCAGATCACGCCATATGCACAGGCGCCGTAGGTGCATTGGAGAGGGCACATGAAGAGAGCGCCAAAGCCAAGGTGAAGCAAGCTCTGAGGATATGTGACTGCTTAATGCACTGACAAAGTTTGGATATAACTGTAGTCGGTTTAGGATGTCTGTTGGATTTAAATTTCCTGTGCGCATTAAGTCGGTGGACCCAAGTACCAATTGCGGCGTCAGTCGTTTTGGTTCTTGAAGTAGTGTCAAAAATATATTGGCCAGTGCGGGACGCAGCGTAGGTGCTGCTTGCACTGCCCAGAATAGGGTCGGCCCACCTTCCATCACCAGAAGTTTGAGCCAATCGCCTGGTTCAACCTTGACTGATCCAATCAACACCTGTGTAACTAGAATCGCTGCCCCTTGTTGATGTCCTTCATTGACAGCGGCCATTACTGCGGTAAGTGCCCCCATACCTTGTGTTTTGATGAGCTGAGTCAGATGTGTAGACAGTATGGGCGACATGCCTCGACCTTCCGTAGAGGGCTTCAGTAATAAATCGAATGCAGCACGCACAACATACCAGGGCACTGTCGGGTTTTGCGCAGATGTAGTCTCTACTATCGGATCAATGAGTTGCTCAACGACTTGTTGGGAACTTTGGTTGAGCGCCTCCAAAACAACCTCATGCACCTTCATTTGGAAAAACTCACGACTTCGTTCAATCCGTCGGGACGCGAAGGTTTGATGCAAATGCATTTCTAATCCTGCAGGATCTGGGCTCCATAGGCAAAATTCGACTCTGAATGGTGTGGGAACACCAGTGGTACGCAACGATTGAGCACGGCTAAAGGGATCTTGGCGGGTACGCCCAATTTTCAAAAGCCCCGGCATGCTGGCATTGCTCAGGACGTAAACGTAGCCACTCACGTTATTAGCCTGTGACGAGTAGGCCGCCTCGCGGCATTCCGCTTGAACTTAGAGTTGTGGATTGTAAGGATGGTCGTTCCCACCTTGGAGATGTAAAATCCTGTGCTCACCTTTCCGTCTCCCGCATATCATCTGCATTCATCTGTCACATCACTTTGACTCTTTGCTCGGTTGACTGCCAAGCATAGTCTGATTCAGTACCTATCTTCACCCAGCCCTGAACGGGGACGGGATGGAGGAAAGGTCATGAGTCATCCCCATGGGGATAAGGATGGGGTCATCCCCCGAACATCGCCGCGTCTCTGAATGCTCTCCTGGACGGCCTCAATCAAGGGGATGAGGAAAACTCCCTGGGGATGACCTCGGGGCTGTGCTCAAAGAGTTGGTGGCCATGAAGGGGGTCGTCTTCCCGGGGTTGTATCGCGCTCGGCGGGGCCACTTCTATGCGGATCTGCCGGTCTCAGGTTCTGGCTTTGAAGGGCTTTCCTCGGGTTGTTGATCACCCATTGGGGGTGCGCCTACGCATGGTCAACTTCGCTTGCCGGAGCACAGAGGGGCGGGCATCATGACCGCATGACACGCATGAGCCTCCGGGCCCGCGGACTGGCCCTGCTCGCCGCCCTCGCCGCAGGCAGCGTCCACGCCATTGACCGGGTCCCCGGCACGCAGACCTACTACTCCAGCCGCACCGACCCGATCACCGACGTGAACACCAGCTTCGTGATCATCTACGAGGTCAATGACTTGGCTGAGCAGACCTACCTCACCTTCCGTTGTGCCGACGATGGAAGGCCAGAGCTGTGGGCAGCCCTCAACTCCAAGAACGATCTGCTGAGCGAGCAGGACGCTGCCCTCGGCCTGATGCCCGCCGTCACCATGCGCTTGGGCAGCGACGCGCCCATCGTGCTGTCCAGCCGGGACTTGAGCAGCGTGGTGAACCAGAACGACGAGGTGAAGACCACTGCCTTGGCGATCAACTCTACGGCGGTGCGCCAGGTGGTCAACGGTCTGGTCAGCGGAAAACGACTCGTGGTCCGGGTCAATCGGTCCTCGGGCGGACAGGCGCTGACCTACACCTTCCCGGCGGGCGGCTTCGCGACTGCCTGGGGACAGGTGAACGGCTGCGCGATGGGTCCGGCGAGGACGTCCGCTTCAGCTCAGCCGCAGTCCAACGTGGTGCTCACGCCTCCGAGTGGAACGGCTGCCCCTAAGTTCACCCGCTGGTACTTCACGACCTGCCGTGACACCGGGATTGGGGCGGTGCGCACGGGTCTGGTCGCCGGCCGCGCCCACCTGTGTGACTTGGTGATCGAGACAGTGCCCAACGGAGCCCAGCCGGTGGGCGCGACCTTCCGTTATGAGCTGGAGTACCGCGAGGGAGGACGCACCGGGAAGCTGATGCTGGAGACGACCGACGTCTGGCCCTCGAGTGGGGGAGCGGTGATAGCCTTCCGGCAGAACGGCAACAACCTGATCTTCACGCTGCCGCTGAACGTGCGGGCGCGGGCCGATCGGGTCTACACCAGCATCAATGTCACGGCGAACGTGACCTTCAGCAACGGGAGCAGCAAGAAGGTGTACGAGCCGCTGCCGGTCAAGCCCGCCAATTGATGGGTGTGGGATATGGCTGGAGGTGGCGCAGGCAGCGTGAGGTTCTGTTGCTCGGCATGCTCAGCGTGACCCAGGCGCAGAGCGCACCGACCAGCGCTGTAGCGGACGCGATGGCGCGGTCCCTGAGCTCAGCCTTCGCCGCCTGTGGTGCGACGCCCGCCCTGAACGTGCCCCTCAGCCTCGCGGCGGCGGACCTGCTGAACGGCTATGAACTCGACGCGGCCCTCAAGAGGCAGAAGTTCCGGCCTCACGACTTCTCCTCGTTCAGCATGACGTACCACGGTGATGTGGCGTGGGTCAAAGCGCAGATCCGGGGACAGTGCGGCAAGATGGTGGGCTTCAAGGCCTTCGGGCTGGCGCTGGACGGCACACGCCTACAGGTGATCCTGGCCACCGAGGCGCGGGTGGACCTGAGCCAGTCGCAGCGCTGGATGACGGCCTTCCTGGATGCGACCAACCGGGCCCGCTTCCAGGGTCAGAAGTGCGGCGGGAAGTTGATGAACGCCGTGCCGCCCCTGAAATGGGACCCCCGGCTGGCCGGCGCCGCGGCGCGGCACGCCGGGGACATGGTGCAGCTGAACTTCCGGGGCCACGTGAACCCCACCGACAGCAGCACACCGCAGCGGCGGGCGGCGGCGCTGGGCTTTGTGGGGGCGGTGGGCGAGAACATCGCGTATGGGCCGATCACGGCGCAGGAGGCCGTGCAGGAGCTTCTGACCAGCCCAGGGCACTGCGAGAACCTGATGGACCCGGACTGGACATTGTTCGGTGGATCGGTGAACAACGGGAAGCCGGACACCCTGTTCTCGACGTACTGGGTGCAGGTCTTCGGGATGGAGCGGCGCTGAGCGGGAGACGAGCAAAGAAGAAGGCGACCCGGAGGTCGCCTTGATTTCTCGAAGATAGCGTGGAATGCAGAGGAGGTCAAGGTATGCATTTGAGCCCTGATTCCAACAGGAGTTTCGCAGCAGCGAACATGCTCTCTACTGATTCCCAGTACCCGCTGCCCAATGCCTGTGCGTAGTGGGAAGCGATGGAACACGCCTTCTGCCCGTGCCACACGGGGTTTTAAAGCCATGTTTTCAGTGTAGTAGCAGTGTAGTAGCAAGCCAAAACGGGTCATTCCTGCTTATTCCTGCTCACTCCTAACCGTTCATAGAATGCTGTCCCAGACGCATATAATGCTTAGGCGCTAGGCTCTCTCAGAGGTCCTTAGGAATTGTGATGCGTCCTTACAAGCGAGTGGTCGTAGGTTCAAATCCTATACCGCCCACCAAGAGAAATCCCCGCCAGGCGCGGGGTTTTTCATTTGGGTGTGGTCGGGAAATCTGACTGGGGCTGTTTAAAAGGGGAAAGGTGGGACGGATGATAGCGAGGAGAAGTCCAAGTCAGTCTCTCTACTCCCCAGAAGCCTTGCAAAAGGCCCCGGCAGCTTCACGCAGGCAAAACACCTAAACCGCTTGTGGGCCTAAATCTGATGGATATGTTGCCGACTGCCACAGCAAAAATATGGGCGTAACGGATAGGAAGATCTTGAAGGTGCGGCTTCCTCTGACCTTCCGGAGGATGGATATGAGACCTAACTTTCCCTGCTACTCTTAGTCTTTGTGCTGGGAATGAGGCGGGCCTTGACGTAGGCCGTGAAGATCAGGTGGCCCCGGCTCTGGATGTTCGAGTTCTCGATGACCACCGGCTGGGCGGTCTTGATGGTCACGGCGGGCCGGGCGGGGTCCAGGCTGCGCCAGTTGCCCCGGTACACGCTCCCGCGCGTGATGGTGATGGGGCCGCTGTACCGGAGGTCGGTCTGGGCCTGCGTGAGATTAAGGACCACGCTGCCGAAGACCGCCAGGAACGCCACAGGTCGCATGATCTAAGGTACACAACCGACCGCCCACATTTGTGGAACTGTGTGGGGTATGACCTGGGTCAGGAACCGGGCAGTGGTGTCAGGGCTCCGGGCATCTCGGGCGTGGTCGCAATCAGCCGCGAGTCCTGCAGGGCCGCGCTACGATGTACGGTGATGGCCTGGTAGTCCGGAGAGGTCACCATGCCGATAAATGCCCCGATGGAGGGGTAGCGGACGAGCAGCACCTCGTCCCACTCCTCACCCGCCGGAGCGATGAAGGCGCTTCTGGCCTGAGCCCGCCAGAGCGGGGTTCCTTCTGCGCGCCTGAGCATGGGAACGATCAGGCGGCTGTAGGTCGCGTAGGCGTCGCGCCCCGAGCCGCCCGCTTCCTCGTGACCCGGCGGATACGCGGCAGCCTCGCGGAATTTCAGCAGGTTGAGCATCACGACGGGCACATTCTGGGGGACCTCGGTGGCCAGACGCTTGAGGTCGTGGCCGCTGGGATCGACGGTTCGGGTCATGCCTCACCATGCCATACGGACCGGCGGGCCCGGAAGGGGTGGGCGACTGCACAGGAAACTTCACGCTGGCCGACAGGACGTGCTCAGCTTCAGCGCCCGGGGGACTCCAACTCGGCGGCGTTCACATCAATGGTCGGGTGCCGCTTCTGAAAGCGCACGCTCAGCACGCCGTTGGCCAGGCGGGCTTCTCCGGTCTGGGGCAGCACCTCGCGCGGAAAGGTCAGCGCCCGCCGGAAGGAGCCGCCAGGACGCTCGGCGCTCAACAACTGGTCCGGCGCGGCGCGCTGCCCGGCGATCCGCAGCGTCTGGCCTTCCTCCTGCATCTCCAGGCTGTCCGGGTCGATGCCCGGCACGTCCAGGTACAGGGTGAGATGGGTGTCACCGTCCGCCCAGTCAGCGGGGGGCATCCACGGTCCACTGCGCTCCAGGGACTCGACCTCCTCGCGCAGGGTCATCAGGTGTTGCAATCGGGCCAGCACCGGCTCGTTCATGCCCACCACGCTACCACCCCTAGAATCGGCGGTGTGATAAGGATTCTTCCTGACCGGCCAGCCGCGGAGTCGCGGTGACGACGGTCGCGATGCTCACCGCCCCGACCGCCGCCGGAAAATCGGCCCTCGCGCTGGAACTGGGCCGCGAGTTCGGTCTGGAGGTGGTCTCGGCAGACGCCTTCACGGTGTACCGGGGGCTGGACATCGGCACGGCCAAGCCAACCCCGCAAGACCGTGAGGCGGTGCTCCACCACCTGCTGGACGTGGCCGACGTGACCGAAGCCTACGACGTGGCCCGGTTCGTGCGTGAGGCTGAGGCGGCCATCCTGGACGTACTGGAGCGCGGACGGGTGCCGCTGGTGGTGGGCGGCACGACCTTTTACCTCGCGGCGCTGCTGCGCGGCCTGCCCCTTACCCCACCCGCCGATCCCGAGGTGCGCGCCGAGGTGGAGGCCGAATTAACAGCGCGCGGACTGGACGCCCTGCTCGCCGACATCGCCCGCACCGATCCGGCGGAGGCGGCCCGGATGGAGCGCAATCCGCGCCGGACCGTGCGCGCCACCGAGGTATACCGCCGCACCGGACGGTATCCCGGTTCCTTTGGGCACAGCCGGCCGCGCTTCCGGTATGCCGTGACCGCCTTCACGCGCCCCGGCCCCGAGCTGGAAGGCCGCATCACGGCGCGGGTGCGGGACATGTTCGCTGCGGGATGGCCCGAGGAGGCCGCGTGGCTTGCGGCGCGGGTGGACCCGCTGGCCCGTCCGCGCCCCACCGTCTGGCAGGCCCTGGGCTACCGCGAGGCGCTGGCGGTCCACCACGGCCAGCTGGCCCCCGAAGAGGCGACCGGGCAGGTCGCCGTGGCCTCCCGGCAATATGCCAAGCGGCAGCTCACCTCGGTCCGCAGTCAGCTGGGAGCCGCCCCGCTGACCGTGTCCGAGGCCCGGCAGCGGCTCACGGCCTTGCTCGGCGCACAGGGGGGGCCTTAGCCGAGCATTAAACATCTTGTGGGTCGCCGCACCTTTGAAGCGCGTTACAGTGGAACGGAGAAGACGTCAATCCAGCCCCATTGGGGGGCCTTTGTTCCTTCACTCTTTTCCATGGCTGCGCTGCACGGTCCACAGGGGGTAAGCATGAAACCACGTGTTCTAGGCATGATTCTCGCCGGAGGTCAGGGGTCGCGACTGGCCCCGCTGACCCAGAAACGGTCCAAACCGGCAGTCCCGTTCGGCAGCAAGTACCGCATCATCGACTTCGCCATCAACAATTTCATCAACAGTGGCGTCTTTTCCATCTACGTATTGACCCAGTACAAGGCCCAGAGCCTGACCGAGCACATCCAGCGCGGCTGGCGTTTCGGCACCTTCCTGAGCGATTACTTCATCACGCTGGTGCCCGCGCAGATGTACCGCATCGAGGAACTGGGGCCGGTGTGGTACCGCGGCACGGCGGACGCGGTGTACCAGAACATGCACCTCATCGACAACCACGACTGCGACTACGTGGCGATCTTTTCGGGCGACCACATCTACAAGATGAACGTCGAGCACATGATCCAGTCGCACATCGATACCCGCGCCGACATCACCATTGCGGCCTACCCCATGCCGCAGGCGCAGGCCCACCAGTTCGGCATCATGCACATCGACGAGAAGTGGCGCGTCACCGATTTTCTGGAGAAGCCCAAGGATCCGCCCAGCATCCCTGGTCAGCCGGGCACCAGCCTGACGAGCATGGGCAACTACATCTTCTCGCGCCGCGCCCTCGAGGAACTGCTGGTCACCAACATGACCGACGGCGAGGACGGCTTCGACTTCGGCGGAGACGTGATTCCGCGTGCGCTGGCCGACGGCTACAACGTCATGGCCTACGACTTCCACAAGAATCCCATTCCCGGACAGACCGGGGCCAACCTGTACTGGCGCGACGTGGGCACGCTGGACGCCTACTTCGAGGCGAACATGGATCTGGTGAGCATCAACCCGGAATTCGGGCTGTACAACGCCGAGTGGCCGCTGCGGACGAGCAGCGAGTTCTCGCCGCCTGCCAAGTTCGTCCACGAAAGCGACGGGCGCAAGGGGCAGGCCTTCAACTCGATCATGGCCGGGGGTGTGATCATCAGCGGCGGCACGGTCCGGGACAGCGTGCTCGGGCGCGGCGTACGCACTCACTCCTACTCGCTGGTGGAAAGCTGCGTGCTGTTCGACGAGGTGGAGGTGGGCCGCCACTCGCACCTGCGCCGCACCATCGTCGATAAGAACGTGGTGATTCCGCCGGGTACCAAGATCGGCCTGAACGTGGAGGAGGACCGGGCGCGCGGTTTTACCGTGACCGACAACGGTGTGGTCGTGGTGCCCAAGAGCTACACCTTCTGAAACCAACCCCACAACAGGGCGGGTGGGCCACTTCCATGGAGGTGGCCCACCCGCCTTGTACCGGACCTTACACCACGGCCGGTTCCACGTACTCGCCGTACACGGTCTTGAGGACGTCCATCTGCTCGCCCAGCGTGGCGTAGGCGTGGGCACACTCCAGAAAGGCGGGCATGGAGTTGGCCCCGGTGACGGCGGTCTCGCGCAGGTCGGCCAGCGCTTTTTCCACCCGCGCCGGATCCCGCTCGCGCCGGACCTGGGCCAGACGCGCTTCCTGCACCTTTTCCACCTGCGGGTCGATGAGCTGGATCGGCACTTCCACGGCGTCCTGCACAAAGTCGTTGACGCCCACGATGATGCGGTTTTTGGTCTCGACCTCGCGCTGGTAGCGGTAGGCGGCCTCGGCCATTTCCAGCTGGAAAAAGCCGTTGTCGATGCCCGCCTCCACGCCGCCCATCATGCGGATCTGCTCGATATAGCCCATGGCCGCCTGCTCGATGTCGTCGGTGAGTTTCTCGACGTAGTAGCTGCCGGCCAGAGGATCGACCACTCCGGCCACGCCGGTTTCATAGGCGATGATCTGCTGGGTGCGCAGCGCGATGGTGGCCGCTTCCTCGGTGGGCAGGGCCAGCGCCTCGTCGAAGGCGTCGGTGTGCAGGCTCTGGGTCCCGCCCAGCACGGCGGCGAGGGCCTGAATGGCCACGCGCGCGATGTTGTTCAGCGGCTGCTGTGCGGGCAGGCTGACCCCGGCGGTCTGCGAGTGGGTCCGCAGCATCCACGACTTGGGATTCTTCGCGCCGTACCGGTCGCGCATCTGCCGCGCCCAGATACGCCGGGCCGCGCGCAGCTTGGCGATTTCCTCAAAGAAGTCGTTGTGGATGTCCCAGAAAAAGCTGATGCGCGGCGCGAATTCATCGATGTCCAGCCCGCGCTCCAGCGCTTTTTCCACGTAGTGGAAGCCGTCGGCGAGCGTGAAGGCCAGTTCCTGCACGCCGGTCGCCCCCGCCTCGCGGATGTGGTAGCCGCTCACCGAGATGAAGTTCCAGCGGGGCACAACCTTCGGGCCCCACTCGAAGGTGTCGATCACCAGCTTCACCGAGGGGCTGGGCGGGTAGATGAACTCCTTTTGCGCGATGAATTCCTTGAGGATGTCGTTCTGGATGGTCCCGCCGATCTTGCCCAGGTCCTTGCCCTGTTTCTGCGCGTTGGCGATGTACATGGCCCAGATTGCGTTCGCGGGGCTGTTGATGGTCATGGAGGTGGTGACCTGTTCGGGGTCGATGCCCTGGAACAGAATTTCCATGTCGGCCAGGGAGCTGACCGCCACCCCGCACTTGCCCACCTCGCCCCTGGAAAAGTGGTGGTCCGAGTCGTAGCCCATCAGGGTGGGCAGGTCGAAGGCGGTCGACAGACCCGTCTGGCCGGCGCGCAGCAGGGCGTGGAAGCGCTGGTTGGTCTGCTCGGCGCTGCCGAAGCCCGCGAACATCCGCATGGTCCACAGCTTGCCGCGGTACACGCTGGGCTGCACGCCGCGCGTGTACGGAAACTCGCCGGGATAGCCCAGGTCGCGCTCGGCGTCCCAGTCTTTCAGATCGTCGGCGGTGTAGATCGGCTCGGGGTCCATGTCCGACAGGTTGGAGAAGTTGTACTTGCGCTCGGGAAATTTTTGCGTGGCGGGCTGGTAGACGCTGTGCATCCACTCGTTCTTGCTTTTCATGCGGGTCACCTCGGGCGGGGGAGGGGGCGGAAACTAACGCTCGTTAGGTTGCTCAACAGGGTAGCAGACCGCGCCTGCGCCGTGCGGTGGAGGCATCCCTGGGGGCGGGGGGCTTACCCTCGGGCCAGTGACACGGATGCTTCTGCCGACCGCCGCCGACCTCGCCCGCTTTTCCCTGACCGCCCAGCATCCGCTGACACGGGCGTGGTGTTCCGAACCGGAGCGGCTGGCGAATCTGGAAGAGGAACACGCCTTAGACCTGCAGCTCGCCACCGACCGGGAACTGGCGGGCCAGCGGGCCGAGTTCATTAACGTCGGCCCGCCCGCCGAGGCGTATCTGAACCGCTGGGTGGCGGTCACCCCCGATCTGAACGCCATGCTGAGCATCCGCTTCGAGGGAATGGACGTGAGCAAGCCGTTCGTAGATGTCAGCGTGGCCTCACGCCGGGTGTCGGTGGAGGACCTCGCCGCGCTGGCGGAGGCGGCCCGGCGTGGGTACGCCGCCTTCCGGCCGCCCCGTCTTCGGTTCTGGAGCGCCGGGACAACGCTCTCCGGACTGCGCCCGGACATGCGTGTCCTCGCCGCGCCGCTCTCCGAACTGAGTGGAGGAGCGGTGGGCCCGGCGCTGAGTCTGAGGCCCACCACCGATCTCTCGAACTACGTCGATGCCCGGGCCGCTTACGCCGCCGTGGACGCCGCCCACCCGGAGCATCCCGGTCAGGCCCGCCTGCTGTCCGAGGAAGATTTACAGGCCACCATCGACGCTGGAACCATGTTTGACGTGCTGTGGCACGGCGGGTGGAGCGGTTACGCAGGAACGCTGCCAGACACCCGGCTGGGGTTGCCCGCTCAGGTCGTTCAGGAACTGCTCTTCGCTCCGCACGCACGCGGCCACGGCCTCGGCCCCTCGCTGTCCACGTTGCTCGCCCGCCACCTGCCCGCCGACGGACGGGTGCTCAGTGGCACCATCCACGGTGAGAACCGGGGTGCGCTGACGGCGGCGCGGCGGGCCGGGCGGCAGGACGTGGGCGGATGGTGGTGGCTGGACCTGTGCTGACCCCGCTTCCCTACGGCAGCGTCAGCACCCGGACGTTGCCGTCACGGGCACTCAGGAAGTTCAGTTTCCTGCCGTCCGGGCTGACTCCCCAGTCGCCCTGACGGACCTGATCGCCCAGGTCGCCCAGGGTGTTCCAGCCGCTCAGGCTCACGGTGTACTGGCGCAGCACGTGGGGGCCGCCGTCCAGGTTCAGCGGAATCAGCAGAAAGCGGTCGGCGTCGCGCCAGCGGTAGGCCCCAAAGTCATTGATCTCGGTGGGTGACCCGCCCGCGGTGCCCTGCAGCCACAGGCCGTTGCGGGCGGCGCTGTCAAACGAGACGGTGTACAGCACCCGCTGGCCGTCCGGGCTGAGGCTGATGCTCCGGAATCCCAGCGCCGTGCGCAGGGTGGTTCTGGCCCCGCTGCGGATGTTGAGGGTGAACAGCTCGCGGTCCCGGTCACCGGGCTGCCGCTTGCCCGACAGCAGCAGGGTGTCGTCGTTTACCCAGCCGCTCACGCCGCCGCCGTAGAGGGTCGCAACCGCGCGCGGAGCGCCAAACACGTCGGCCACGAAGACCCGCGTGGCCCGGCGGTCGTAGTTGCCGGTGGTGTCGCTGCGGGTATACGCCAGCCGGGTCTCGGCGCCGTTCCAGGTCACGTCCGCGCCGTAGGTGGGCAGGGTGAACCGCCTGCCGTCGGCCAGCCGCTCCAGTACCGTCGTCTCGCCCGCACCGGGACGCACCGCCCAGCGCAGCCCCGGCGAGAAGAAGGCCACGCTGGAAAAGCGGCGCGTCACCTCGCCGCCCGTGGCCGCCACCGTGTAAAAGCCGGTGCTGGCGCGCGCAGGCGGGCCGTCCAGAAACAGCAGGGCCCGCGAGTCCGGGGTCCAGGTCGCGCCCGGACAGCAGGTGCCCGACAGCACAGCTCGCGAGGGCAGGGTGGCGGCCACGGCGCACGTTCCCAGCAACAGTGCCAGCGAGAACAGCCGCCTCACCTCGCTCCTCCTGCCGCCGGAGGCCAGGGACGCTGAAAGTCATTCAGCAGCGCCGCGCCGCGCCGGGCCTCCGGCTGGGCATCCGGCGTCTGCCACCTGCGCGGGGCGCTGAGGTCATACTCGTATCCACGCGAGAAACTGCCCGACAGCGCCAGCGAATCCCAGTCGGCAGCGATGTAGGGCAGCGGATTGAAAAAGCGCTGGTGGGCCCGGTCGCGCAACTCCAGATGCAGGTGCGGAGCGCTGATACAGGTGCCCTGAGAGTCGCCGCTGAGGCCAATGACCTGTCCCCGCGTGACCCGGGTGCCGGGCCGCAGCTCCGAACGCCGCAGCAGGTGCCCGTACAGGCTGCTGAGGTTGCCCGCATGGTCAATGACCACGTTGTGTGGCGGACTGCCGTGTGGGCCGTCCACCTCGGCCACCACACCGTCCCCGATGGCCCGCACCGGGGTGCCGCACGGCGCACTGAAGTCCAGCCCCGCATGGATGCCCTGCAGGTTGCCGTAGGTGCTGCGCCGCTGGCGGTAGGCCCCGGTGGTGTTGCCGTACCCCTGGCCGAGCAGCCAGGTGTCGGGACCGGGCGCACCAGCAAAGGGCAGTCCGAACTGACGGTCGGGCCTAGCAATGGCGCTGTCGGGCAGGGCTGGAGCGGAGTGGGCGGCGGCCAGCGAGGTCAGCGCCAGCATGGACGGCAGTGCCCAGCCCCACCACCGGGAACGGGGAACGCGGGAAGAGTGGACCATGTCCGATGCTGACGCAGATTCGCGGGGCGGTGCGTGCCGGCGGCTACGGTTTCCGTCCGGGTCTGTCCGGCACGGGCGACGTTTTGCTCTTCCACGGCAGGTCCTGCGGCCTGCGTGACCTGCCCCTGACCTGTTCGCCCCTCAACTCTGCTAGAATCTCCGTTTGGGTGTCCCGCCCACCTCTCGTGTGGCGGGCTTTTTGATGCACCACGTTGAAGATGACTGCTCATCCCCGCTTTTTCCGGAAATCCCGGCGGGCGTGGCCGGGCAGGGGAGAGAAGAGACATGGAATACCGCAACATCGCCATTATCGCGCACGTCGACCACGGCAAGACCACGCTGGTGGACGCCCTGCTGCGTCAGACCCTCAAGCTCGGACACGGTGAGGAAATCACCGAACGCGCCATGGACAGCAACGACCTGGAAAAGGAACGTGGCATCACCATTCTCGCCAAGAACACGGCGGTGGAATACAACGGCGTCAAGATCAACATCGTGGACACGCCCGGACACGCCGATTTCGGCGGCGAGGTCGAGCGCGTTCTGGGCATGGTCAACGGCTGTCTGGTGCTCGTGGACGCCGCCGAAGGCCCCATGCCCCAGACCCGTTTCGTGCTGCGCAAGGCCATTGAGCTGGGCCTCAAGCCCATCGTGGTCATCAACAAGATCGACCGCATTGACGCCCGCCCCGAGGAAGTCGTCAACCTGACCTTCGACCTGATGGCCGAACTGGGTGCCAACGACGATCAGCTCGACTTCCCGATCCTGTACGCGATTGCCCGCGAAGGCAAGGCGTTCAAGGATCTGAACAACCCCCAGGAAGACATGCACGAGCTGTTCGAGATGGTCCTCGAGCACATCCCCGCGCCTCCCACCGATCTGGAAGCCCCCTTCCAGATGCTCGTGACCAACCTCGACTACTCCGAGTACCTGGGCCGCATCGTGCTGGGCCGGGTGCAGCGCGGCACGGTCAAGAAGGGCGAATTTGTGCAGCTGATGCACAAGGACGGCACCATGACCAAGTCCCGCGTGGTGCAGCCGTTCACGCACCTGGGGCTGCGCCGCATCGAGGCCGATGCCGTCAGTGCGGGCGACATCGTGGCGCTGGCCGGAATCGAGGACGCGCAGATCGGGGAAACCGTGGCCGATCTGGCAGACCCCGAGGCCTTGCCCATCATCACCGTGGACGAGCCGACCGTCAGCATGACCTTCCAGCCGAACACCAGCCCGTTTGCGGGCAAGGACGGCAAGTACGTCACGTCGCGTCACCTGAACGACCGCCTCAAGCGCGAGGTCATGACCAACGTGTCGCTGAAGGTGGAAGAGGTTCGCCCTGACGAATTCATCGTCTCCGGGCGCGGCGAACTGCACCTGAGCATCCTGCTCGAAACCATGCGCCGCGAGGGCTACGAAGTGCAGGTCGGCAGCCCGCAGGTCATCATCCGCGAGATTGACGGCGTGAAGCATGAGCCGGTGGAACATCTGGTCATCGACGTGCCGGAGCATCACGCCAGCACCGTGATCGGTGTGCTGGGCGCCCGCAAGGGCCAGATGGTGAACATGGAGCCGCAGGGCAGCCGCAGCCGCGTGGAGTTCAAGATCCCTTCGCGCGCCCTGTTCGGGTTCCGCACGCAGTTCCTGTCCATGACCCAGGGCGAGGGCATCATGAGCCACGTCTTTGACGGCTACGCGCCGTGGGCAGGCGAGATCAAGACCCGTCAGAACGGCTCGCTCGTCAGCATGGAAGACGGTCCGGCATTCGCCTACTCGATCTGGAAGCTGCAGGACCGGGGTTCATTCTTCATTGATGCGGGCGCAGAAGTGTACGTCGGCATGATCGTGGGTGAAAATGCCCGCGAGCAGGACATGAACGTCAACGTCTGCAAGAACAAGAAGCTGACCAACGTGCGTTCCAGCGGTGCCGACGACGCCCTGACCCTGGTGCCGCCGCGCAAGATGAGCCTGGAAGACGCCCTGGAGTACATCGGCAGCGATGAACTCGTCGAGCTGACGCCGCACAACATCCGTCTGCGCAAGAAAGTCCTGAACCCCAGCCTGCGCAAGTAAGCTTCTCAGGCACAAAACTCCCCGGCTGGGTCCACTGGATCAGCCGGGGAGTTTTGTGCTGGTACGCAGTGGTACTGCGGGTGCGCCGGATGGCTGATTCCCCCTTTGGGAACCGGAGCGTTACGCTACAGGCATGGTCGAGCTTTATCTGCCGTGTGCTGCCCGCCGCCGTGTCAAGGATCCGCCTCTGGCCCGGGGGCGGCGCTGATGGTGATGGACTGGGTGGTGCATCCGCTGGCCGGTATGGGGCTGGCCTTCTTCGTCTCGGTGCTGTTCACGCGGCGCGGCCGCCAGTGGCAGGCGGTGGCGGTGGTGTCGGGCGCGCTGCTGCTGCTTGCCGTTCTGGGAGCCGGCTGGGTTGTTCATCCGGCGGCGGGCATGCTGCTGGGCTACTTTGGTGCCACGGCCTTCGGTCACTGGCAGCGGCGCTGGCGTGCGCTGCTCACCGCGCTGCTCGCCTCGTTCGTCTTCATGGCCGGGGGCGCGTCCTGGATGATCTTCCCGTTGGTGGTCATGGGTTTTCTGTGGCTGATGACGGCGTCCTTCTCGTTCATGCGCCCCGTCGCCCCCGACGCAGCCCCGGCAGGCCCACCGGAGGCTCCCGCCGCCCTGCCGCAACAGGCCGGGGGCTTTCCGTTTGGGGGTTGGGGCCGTCAGCGGGACATGGACCCGGTCGCTGTTTCCCGCGAGCCGGTTTCCCCCGCCAGGCCTGCGGCGACGCCCGCTGGCACCGATCCCTACATCACATGGCTGCGCGATGACCGGCTGCCGGGTGAGGCCCGCGCGCAGCTGGTGGCGCTGAACCTGCGGACCCGCGAAGCCCTGGGCCAACTGCGCGAGCTGGGACAGGAGGGAGGCGGGGTATCTGGCCCGCGCCATCCGCGACGAGTATGTGCCGACGGCGGTGGGTGCGTACCTCCGGCTGCCGCGCACCCGCGCCGACACGGTGCCCCTGGCCGACACGGTGCCCCTGGAGGGCGGCAAGACGGGCCGCGACCTGTTGCTCGAACAGCTGGAGCTGCTGCTGAACGCGGTGCAGGACATTCTGGACTCCGCTTTTCAGACCGGGGGCCGGGAACTGCTGACCCACCAGCGTTTTCTGGAGGACCGCTTTCAACAGGTGTCCGCCCGCAAAAAGCCCGGCGATCTCGATCTCTGAGGACCCCGCCCGCATTCCCGTCCGCACAGCGCCCGCTTCTGCTCTACTGACCGCATGTCCGCTCAAGTTCGCCCCGCCCTCCGCTCCGACATTCCCGCCATCTGGAATATATACAACACGGCAGTCCTGAACACCACCGCCTCCTACGACCTGGAGCCCGTTTCCCTGGACTCCCGCCTGACTTGGTTCGACCACAAGCAGCAGGCGGGCTGGCCGGTTCTGGTCGCCGAATTGCAGGGTGAGGTCTTCGGCTGGGCTCCTTCCGGGAGAAGGCGGGCTACGCGGGGACGGTAGAGCACAGCGTCTATGTGCGCGAAGACCGTCAGGGGCAGGGCCTGCTGCTCATGACGGCCCTGATTGACGAGGCGCGGCGTCGGGGCCTTCACACCATGGTGGGCGGCGTGGACGCCGAGAACGCGGGTAGCCTGACCTTCCACGAACGGTTGGGCTTCGTTCAGGTCGCCCGGTTCCGGGAGGTGGGGCGCAAGTTCGGGCGCTGGCTGGATCTGGTGTTCGTGCAGCTGCAGCTGTCTGAGGACGAGGACGAACTCAGTCGCCCGCGACCACGCTGCTAATCTTGTCGTCGGCGCGCGCCAGCTCGTCGTCGATGGCCGCCTCGAGCTTCTGGCGCACGGCGGCGTACGGCTCGCTCAGGCTGGCCCCGGCGGCGGAGACGTGGCCGCCCCCGCCCAGGGCCAGGGCCACCTTCTGGGCACTGACCTCGCCCCGCGAGCGCAGCGAGAGTTTGACCCGTTCTCCAAAATCCTTGATCATCACGGCCAGTTGCGAGCCTTCCGAGTCGCGCAGCAGTCCCACATAGGACTCGACGTCCTCCCAGGTGGCGCCGGTGCCGTGCAGCATGTCGTCGTTCACGCGCGCCAGCACGACCCGGCCCCCACGCAGGAATTCCATGGTGTTCAGGACCTCGCGCAACAGCAGGTAGTAGGCGCGCGGCTTCTGACCCAGCTGATCATTCAGCCAGCCCAGCTGGGCGCCGCGTTCCAGCAGGCGGGCGGCGCACTCAAAGGTCTCGGGCGTGACGCTGCTGAAACGGAAACTGCCGGTGTCGGTGTTCAGGCCCAGCATCAGGGGCGTGGCCATCTCTTTGGTCCACTCCACCCCCAGGGCGTCAATCACGTCGGCCACGATCATCGCTGCCGCGGGCCGGCTGGGATCGACCACCCCCGCCGAGGCGCGGCGCTGGTTGGTGCCGTGGTGATCGATGTTCACGACCACGCCGTCAAACTCGTGCAGTGGCGCACCCGCCACGCGGGCCGGGTCGTTGTTGTCCACATCCAGCACGGCGGCCAGAGCGTTCTCGGGCCACGTTTCCAGTGGCAGGCTGAGTTCCTGGGGGTCGGCCAGAAAACGCAGGTAACGCGGCACATTCATCGGAGCAATCACGGTCTTGCCCAGGCTGCGCAGCGCCCGCGTCAGCCCCAGGACACTCCCCAGAGCGTCACCATCCGGATTCTCATGGGCCAGAACCACGATGGGCCCCGCATGGTCACGCAACCGGGCGGCCACCGCGTGGACCTCCTGTTCATACCCGTGGCTGACCAGATTCGAAACATTCACCCTTCAACTATAGGGCCTGCCCGCTCATCTTCAGCATGAAGGAACAAATCCTCGGGTTCCCCGTGCCGGTTTCCGGACGCGGCGCGTGGGGCGTGACCGATGCATCTGAACAGCGCCTCCACGGCGGCGGGCAGGATGCGCCACAATCGCGCCATGAGTGATTCCGTTGTGGCCCGGCACGTCGCCTTCGACTGGGGAGGCGTCTTCACGGTCGGCACCTTCGATGGACGCAGCACCCAGAACGTCGCGGAACGCGGCGGCCTGCCGGTGGAGCGCATCCGGGACAGCTATTTTCGCCACGTCCGTCAGCTGGAAGTCGGGGCGTGGACACTGGAACAGTTCTGGGACGTGATGGTGCAGGAAACCGGCGTCACCCTGCCTTACCCCGAATTCGAGGCGCTGTACCTGGGCAGCATCCTGGACAATCCGGCCATGTATCACACACTCGCCGTCCTGCCGGGGCACGTGCGCGTGGGCCTGCTGAGCAACAACTACCCGGTGGTCAGCGACCATCTGCGCGCCGATTCCCGCTTTGCCCGCTTTGACGCGCTGGTCTTCAGCAATGAGCTGGGCCACAAGAAACCGGCCCCCGAGGCGTTCGCGGCGCTGGAGGCGGCCATGGGCGTCCCCGCGGCGCAGGTCGCCTTCGTCGACGACGTGCAGGAGAACATCGACGCTGCGCGGGCAGCCGGGTTCCACGGACTGCTGTATCATCACGAGCACCACGCCGCCTTCGAGCGTGAGCTGGCCGGGTGGCTCAGTCCAGGCCTGTCCGGCTGAGCGCGTTCCCTTCCGGGCGGCATTCACCTCGCGTGGATGCCGCCCTTTTCGCTGCGCCGCCGCCGGGTGGTGTACCTGACGGGGTGGTGTACCTCTGGATGCCACAGGTACACCACCGTTCTGGCGCTGCCGGCCACCGCACAATGCCCTTACCGCACCACCGGCCAGCAAAGGCCTCAGCCGCTCGACCCGCCTCCCCCACCGATAAGGAGAACCACCATGACTGCACCCCAACACAGCCCGCGCACCCCCGCCGAGATTCTGGAAAAGACCTGGCAGACCGAGGAACGCTGGCACGGCATCCAGCGCAACTACAGCGCTCAGGACGTGGTGAAACTGCGCGGCAGCCTGCCCATCGAGCACACCCTGGCCCGGCACGGCGCGAACAAGCTGTGGAAGCTGATGAAGGAAGAGCCCTTTGTGAACGCGCTGGGCGCGCTGACCGGCAACCAGGCCATGCAGCAGGTCAAGGCCGGACTCAAGGCCATCTACCTCTCGGGCTGGCAGGTTGCCGGGGACGCCAACAACGCCGGGCAGATGTACCCTGACCAGAGCCTGTACCCCGCCTCCAGCGTCCCGGACGTGGTCAAGCGCATCAACAACACCCTGCGGCGCGCCGACCAGATCCAGACGAGTGAAGGCAAGGACGACGTGGATTACTTCGCGCCCATTGTGGCCGATGCCGAGGCGGGATTTGGCGGTCCGCTGAACGCCTTCGAGCTGATGAAGGCCATGATCGAAGCCGGAGCGGCGGGCGTGCATTTTGAAGACCAGCTCGCCTCCGAGAAGAAGTGCGGTCACCTGGGCGGCAAGGTGCTCGTGCCCACCAGCCAGTTCATCCGCACCCTGAATGCTGCGCGTCTCGCCGCCGACGTTTCCGGTGTGCCTACCGTCCTGATCGCCCGCACCGACGCCGACGCCGCCAACCTGCTCACCAGCGACATCGACGAGAACGACCGCCCCTTCTGCACCGGCGAGCGCACCCCCGAGGGCTTCTTCTTCGTCAAACCCGGCATCGAGCAGGCCATCAGCCGCGCCCTGGCCTACGCGCCGTACGCCGACGTGATCTGGTGCGAGACCTCGGTTCCCAACCTCGAAGACGCCCGCCGCTTTGCCGAGGCCGTCCACGCCCGCTTTCCCGGCAAGCTGCTCGCGTACAACTGCAGCCCCAGCTTCAACTGGAAGAAGAACCTCGACGACGAGACCATCGCCAAATTCCAGGTCGAGCTGGGCAAGCTGGGCTACAAGTTCCAGTTCATCACGCTGGCGGGCTTCCACAGCCTCAACCACGCCATGTTCGAGCTGGCCTACGGCTACGCCCGCAACCAGATGACGAGCTTCGTGGAGCTGCAGGAAAAAGAATTTGCGGCCCAGGAGCGCGGCTTCACCGCCGTCAAGCATCAGCGTGAGGTCGGGACCGGCTACTTTGATCTGGTGTCCAACGCCGCCGCCGGGGGCCAAAGCAGCACCAACGCCCTGGCAGGCAGCACTGAAGCCCAGCAGTTCGGAAACAGGGAGCTGGCCGGCGCACACGACTGAGGCACAGTTTGGGAGTCGCCAAGAAGGGGAGGGCCGCGAGGTTCTTCCCTTCCGGGTTGGGGTCGTCACGCCTGTTTGGCGATGCATCCTGAGCGGACTGTTCCCTACACCGCCTCCTGAACAGAGGTAAAAAATAAAGGGGCGGAAGGCCGCCCCAGATTTCTGTTGGGTTCACACCACAACGCTGCTTACTCGGTTCCTACCTCATGCCCGTCGTCGCGTTGCTCCAGCCGGAAGCCGTGCGGCAGGAAGTCGCGCACCAGACCGCTGACCACCTCGCCGTGCTGGTTGACACAGACCACGCGGGCCTCGGGAGAAAATTCGTACAGCACCTGCCGGCACGCGCCGCACGGGCTGGCCGGGGGGGTGGCTTCCGAGTAGACCACGATGTCCGTGAACCCGCGCCCGCCCGCCGTCGCCATGGCCTGCACCGCCGACTGCTCGGCGCAGCGGCCCAGGCCGTAGCTGGCGTTCTCGACATTGGCGCCGAAATACACGCGCCCGTCCGGGGTCCGCAGGGCTGCCCCCACCCGGAACCGGCTGTAGGGAGCGTAGGCCTGCTTAAAGGCGGCCTGGGCTCCCTCGAGCAATTGCGGGTCGGGGGTAACGGAAACGGTCTGGAATTCACTCACTGCTGGCCTCCTCGGTCAGAATCAGGGTACCGGGCTCGTCGGCCCGCTCCACGCGGATGCGGCTGACCCGGCGCTCGTCGGCCTCCTCGACCGTGAACGCCCAGCCCTCCTTGACGAAGGTGTAACCGACCTCGGGAATGTCGCCGTAATGGTCGGTCATAAAGCCGCCCAGCGTGTCGAACTCTCCGTCGCCGTCTTCCAGATTGCTGCCCAGAATCTGCTCGACCTCGTGGACGATCATGCCGCCGTCGATGAGATAGACACCCTCGCCAACAACCTCGAACAGCGGCAGCTCTTCCTCGTCGGTCTCGTCGTAGATCTCACCGACGATTTCCTCGAGGGCGTCTTCCAGCGTGACCAGCCCCGCCGTGCCGCCGAACTCGTCGACGACCACGCTCAGGTGGGACTTCTTCTCGCGCATCTTGGTCAGCAGATCCTTGATCTTCATGCCCTCGGGAACGAAGAACACCTTGCGCATCACGTCGGCGACCGACACGCTGTCAAGCTCGTTGATGTGCCGCAGCACGTCGCCGCTGTGAACGATGCCCACGATGTTGTCGGCGGTGTCCTGGTAGACCGGCACACGCGAGTAGCCGTGCTCGGCATTCAGCTCCAGCATCCGGCGCAGGGGCGAGGCGCCGTCCACCACGATCATGTCCACCCGCGGAGTCATGATCTCGCGCACGGTGGTGTCCGACAGGTCGAAGACGTTGTAGACCAGCTCCTTCTCGCTGTCCTCCAGCACGCCCTCCTGGCTCGACGCACTCACGATCATGCGGATTTCTTCTTCTGAGTACGCGGTGTGGTGACCGGCGACGCCGCGCAGACCAAACAGACGCACCACACCGTTGCCCATGGCGTTCAGGCCCACGATGGCCCATTTGAAGACGCCGGTGAACAGCAGCAGCGGGCGCGTGACCAGCAGCGAAACCTGCTCGTTGCGCTGCAGGGCCCAGCTCTTGGGAGCCAGCTCGCCAAAGACGATGTGCAACACGGTGCTGATCGCAAAGGCGATGCCAAAGGCGATCGCCCGGACCTGGCCCTCGGTCAGCGCTGTGTCCGCGAAGAGGGGGGCGACCAGATGTTCGATGGCCGGTTCGGCCACAAAGCCGATGGCCAGACTCGCCATGGTGATGCCAAGCTGCGTGGCCGCGATGTACAGGTCGAGGTTGTGCAGCGCGCGCTGCGTGGCCTTGGCGGTGGCGTTGCCCTCGTCGGCCAGTTGATCGATGCGGGTGCGCCGCACGCTGACCAGCGCAAACTCCGCTGCCACGAAAAAGCCGTTCATCAGGACCAGCCCGAACAGGGCCAACAAGCCGAGAATGTCATTCATGAATGGGCGCGCTCCATAACCGCGCCCCGGTCATCCGCGTGGCACATGCTGCCCGCCCCCCCACATTGGGGAAGGTCGTCGGTGACCGGTGTGATTTCTGTCAGCCACAGCAAAAACGCCGCCCTGGGGCGGGTTTCACCGGGCACTGGGGAAGAGCCGGAACTGGGAGGCTCCATAGCAGCACAGAGTGTAACACGCCGGAGGCCTGCCGTGGCCGCCGGGCCCGTGGGCGCTGGCTCTGTCGGCCTGTCAGGCGCTACGCTGCCGGCAACCACATTTCCGGAGGTAGTGCCATGAACAGCCAGAACGAAGTTCCCGAGACCTTCCGCGCCCTGCGGGTGTTCAAGGACGCCGAGACCGTCCGTGCCGAGCTGCAGACCCTGCCGCTGTCCGAGTTGCCGGACGGCGACGTGCTGATCCGCGTGTCGCACTCCAGCCTGAACTACAAAGACGGCCTGGCGGTCTCGGGCCAGCCCGGCGTGCTGCGCCGCTACCCCATGACCCCCGGCATCGACCTGGCGGGCACGGTCCTCACGGACGACAGCGGCACGTATGACGCGGGCGACCGCGTGATCCTGACCGGCTGGGGCATCGGCGAGCGGCAGGACGGCGGGTACGCCGAACTGGCCCGCGCCCGGCCCGAGTGGCTGGTGCGCCAGCCCGGCGGCACCGACGCCACGTGGGCCATGAGCGTGGGCACGGCGGGCTTCACGGCCATGCTGGCGGTCATGGCCCTGGAGGAGTACGGCGTGGAGCCCGGCGCAGGCGAGGTGCTCGTGACCGGTGCGGCGGGCGGCGTGGGCAGCACGGCCATCGCCCTGCTGGCGGCGGCAGGCTTCACGGTGACCGCGAGCACCGGGCGCACCGAGGAGGAAACCTATCTGCGCGGGCTGGGCGCATCGAACATCATCTCACGCGACGAGCTGCCCGCCCTGACCCGTCCGATGGAAAAGGAACGCTGGGCCGGCGTGGTGGACACCGTGGGCGGCGCGACCCTGGCGGGCGCGTATGCCTCGACCCGCAGCCACGGCGCGCTGGCGGTGTGCGGTCTGGCGGGCGGCAGCGACCTGAACACCAGTGTCTTTCCGCTGATCCTGCGTGGTGTGGGGCTGCTCGGCATCGACAGCGTGACCTGTCCCCAGCCCCGGCGCGAGGCAGCCTGGGCGCGGCTGGCGCGTGATCTGCCGGCCTCCACGCTGGAGCAGGTCACCACCGTGCGCGGACTGTCTGAGGTGCCTGAGCTGGCCCCCCAGATTCTGGCCGGGCAGGTGCGCGGGCGCACCGTGGTCGACGTGCGGCGCTGACGGCGTTTTGAGCCGCTGAGCTGGCACAATACGCGGGTGCCCAGCGGACGTGTCCACAACCTCATCAACATTGCTGCCTACAGCGTTCTGGCGGCCGGGGCTCTGATCCTCAGCCGCCAGGACCTGCTCACCATCACCCCCGCCCAGGCCCTGAACTTCACGCTGGCCTTCGCGGCGGGCACCTTTCTGCTGTCGCCGGACCTGGACCTTGCCGAGGGCCGGGTGGACAGCAAGCGCCACTGGGGCATTCTGGGCGTGCTGTGGGTGCCCTACGGCCGGATGTTTCGCCACCGGGGCCTGTCCCACACCTGGGTGCTGGGGCCGCTGACCCGCCTGGCGTATCTCGCAGTGCTCATCACGCTGATTGTCGGGCTGCTGCGCACCGCCGTGCCCACGCTCACGCTGCCCGACATCCCGCAGCCCATCAGCCTGAAGTTCGCTGTGCCCATCATGCTGGGGTATTACCTCAGCCAGTGGCTACACCTGATCGCCGATGGAGTGCGGCCCGACCACGGCTTGCGGCACACCGCCCGCAAGCTGCGGCGCATGCCCGGCCGGCGCCGCCCGCGCGCCCGCAGCCGGAGCCACTGACCCGCCTCAGTCCCCGATTTCCAGCAGCGCCGGGTGGGCCAGCCCGGCCTGCGCCGCGGCCTTCCAGGCGCCCCGGCCATCCCCGCGCGCGACCCGCTCCATGAACTGCGCGTCGCGTGCCAGGGTGGTGAGCAGCCAGAAGTCGCCCCACACCTCCAGGTTCCACTCGGCGCGCATGGCCCGCGCCGCGGCCACCCACACCGGCTCGGACAGGTGTTCAAGCGGCGCGATGAAGTGCCACTCGCCGTCGGTCCCCGGCGTGCGTGCCACCTCGCGGCGGTACTCGGCGCGCTCGCGGCGGGTCATCTTCTCCCAGGTGCCCGCCTCGCAGTACACCGCCGGAAAGGCGCTGAAGGTGTCGCGGCAGCGGGTGGGGCGCGCCGCGTACTGCGTGCAGGCCCCGGTGGCGCGGTCCAGCAGCGGGCAAAAGCCCACCTCCTGCCGGTGCCGGCGCACGTACTCCTCGTCGTCGCGGGCAGTGCGGGCATTGTCCAGGGCCGCGCGGGCATGCTGCTCGACGGCCACCTCCTGCCCCGGGTCCAGGGCGCGGGCAGTGATCAGCGCCTCGGCCAGGGACACCCGGATGGGCATGTTGCAGCACTGGAAACAGCCCGCTCCGCAGAACACCCGGCCGCCACGCGCTTCATAGCTGCCCAGCCAGCGCCCGGCCTGCCGTTCGTAGCGGTCATAGGCCTGCTGGACGGGTGCGGTCACCGCGTCAGAGGCGGCGGGAAGGTGGAAGGCACCGGGGGGGGTCATCCTCCTTAGCCTAACGTGGGAAACAGCCGGCCATTGGGCGGGAGGCGGGGTTTGCTGGAGCGGGACGGGCAGAAGGAACAGACGGTGCATCACCCCATACCGCCACCGGGAAGCGCAACTGGTTATACTGCGCCCAACGTGTTTCGACGCCCCCGACCCCAGCAGGCCCCGCCCGCCGCCACCCCGCGTACCAGCGAGGGCGGCGTTGCGGACAGCGGCCCCGATGCCACCCGCATCCTGAGCGATCTGCTGTCCCGGCCCACCCACACGGGTGTGCTGGAAAGCGCGCTGGCCCACGCCGCCACCCTGCTGGGCGGTGATGTGCGCGGCTACGCCGTTGTCCGGCGCGGCCAGGACTGTGTGACGGCGGTGCTGGGCTACCCGCGGGCCCTGGTTGGCACGGCGCTGTCCGGTCCCTGGGCGAGCATGCGGGCGCGGGTGCTCACCGACGGCGCCCACGAGCTGTACGAACTCAATCCGCCCGAGATCCACACGCTGCTCAACACCTGCGGCATGCGTGACGTGAAGCTCTCGCTGGTGGTGCCGCTCAGCGACCGTGGGCGCAACCTGGGAGCGCTGGTGCTTGACCGCACTGGGCCAGGGGGCATTGATCCCGGCGCCCAGGAAGCCGTGAACCGCTGGGCCGCCGCCGTCGCGCCGCTGCTGGGGGTGCTGGACAGCCGCGAGGACTGGAAGCAGACTGCCCGTCAGATCACCGGCGCGGTGGCCGAGGCCGTCGAGAGCCGTGACTTCGATGCCCTGGGCCACGCCGCGGCGGTGGCAGAGGCAAGCGTGAAGCTGGGCCGCGCCGTGGGCCTGGCTGAGCGCGAGCTGGAGGAACTGTGGTACGCCGCCACGCTGCACGACATCGGCAAGATCCACGGCGAGAGCGGTCATGCCCTGGTCGGGTCCAATTTCCTGCACGGCATTCCCCACCTTTCGGAGGCGCAGAAGGCCATTCGCCACCACCACGAGCGCTGGGACGGCCAGGGCGAGCCGGGCCGGCTGGAGGGCGAGGACATTCCGCTGTACGCACGGATTGTGGCGGTTGCCAACGCCTATGTGCGGTTGGGTGACTTTGAGCGTCTGCGTACCCAGGCGGGCAAGGGCCTCGACGCCCGGCTGGTCGGCCTGATGGAGAAGGTCATGCTGGAGGCGCCCACGCAGTGAGCGGCCGGGGCCGCGCAGGCGTCGCCTCCCCGCCGGGGCCGGGGCGACGGCCTTGACCCTGCGTTCCAGCCCTGCGGGCGAGGCCACGCCGCACCGCTTTCCGGAACTGGAAGCCCGCTACGGCCCGCTGAGTCCTATGGACTCGGGCATGCAGAGCCGCGTGTACGCCACGCCCGACGGCGCGGCAGTCGTCAAGGTCTACCGCAACCACAAGGGCCAGCACCGCACCGAGGCGCAGAACATGCGCCGGGCAGGAATGGGCGAATGGGTGCTGGACGCCACCGAGGCCGACGGCATCGAGGCCCTGATCCTGCGCCGCTTTCCCGGGCACCCGCTGCGCGCCGCCGACGTGCCGCGCGCCCTGCCCCAGCTGCGCCGCATCGTGGCTGCCCTGCACGCCGAGCGCCGCGGGCACGTCAATCTGGACCGGGTGGCCGAGCGGTTGCGGCGGTTTCGCAGCGCGCTGGCCCCGTATCCGCTCGACGACCTGTTCGACGCGGTGGAGCTGCCCCTGGCCGGGGGGGCGCTGACCCAGCCGGCCGCTTTCTGTCACCTGGACATGTGGCACGACAACATCCTGATCGCCGACCCCACCGGCGCGGCGCCGGGTCCGCATGCCGGTACCGACGTCCTGCTGATCGACTGGACCAAGGCCGACTGGGACGACCCGCTGCGCGACCTGGCGTTGCTCAAGACCGGCACGCTGGACCTGCTGCCCGCGGCCCAGAGCCTGGACGCCGCCCTGAGTTTTCTGCCCGACCGCGACCCGGCCACCCTGACCCGCTACCGGGCCTACCTGGCCCTGACCACCCTGCACGACCTGTACTGGTTCCTGATGAACGAGCCGTATGAGTTCGACGGCCAGAAGGACCACAAGCTGGCCCGGGCCCGGCATGTGCTGGCCCAGCTGCCCGCCTGACCGGAGCCGGGACGGTATGGTGGGCGCCATGGTTACTGTGGTTACCCACCCATTGGTTCAGCACAAACTGTCTGTGATGCGCGACGTGCGCACCGGCGTCAAGGAATTCCGCGAGCTGGCGGCCGAGGTCAGCGTGCTGCTTGCCTACGAGGCCATGCGCGATCTGGAACTGGCCCCGCAGACGCTCGACACACCCATCCAGAGCGGCGAGTTCCCCATGCTCAGCGGCAAGAAGCTCGCGCTCGTCGCGATTCTGCGCGCCGGGCTGGTCATGACCGACGCCATCGTGGGGCTGGTCCCGGCGGCCAAGGTGGGGCATCTGGGCATGTACCGTGACCCCAACACCCTCAAGCCGGTCGATTACTACAACAAGCTGCCTGCCGACATCGCCGAGCGCCGGGTGTTCCTGACCGACCCGATGCTGGCGACCGGCGGCAGTGCGAGCGCCGCCATCCAGAGCCTCAAGGACGCCGGGGCGCAGTCCATCAAGCTGATGTGCATTCTCGCGGCCCCGGAGGGCATCGCCGTGATCGAGCGCGACCACCCGGAGGTGGAGATCGTCACGGCCGCCATCGACCCACGCCTGGACAGCCACGGGTACATCGTTCCAGGCCTGGGCGACGCAGGCGACCGCATCTACGGCACCAAGTGAAGCCGCTGCGACTTTCGGACGAAAATCTGCACGCCCTCAGCCTTTAGAATCACGTCAGTTTATGGAGTCTTTATCAACGCTCGCGGCGCAACTGGGCATCGCCAACTTGTTTGGCCGGGGCTTTGTCAGTGTCATCATCACCTTCCTGACCGCCTGGCTGTTTACCTGGCTGTTCATTCCCCGGCTGCGTGAATTCGCCGTGCAGGTGGGCTGGGCCGATCAGCCCAACGAGCGGCGGCTGAACAAGGAGCCGCTGCCCAATGCCGGGGGGCTGGCTATCTTTGCGGGCTTTCTGATCAGCGTGGTCGTGGCCTGGACGCTGCGGCCCATCGTCGTGGAAATCGTCAACATTCAGGTGCTCACCATTCTGCTGGGTGCGTCGCTGCTCGTGCTGGTAGGCTTTATCGACGATCAGTTCGGCCTCTCGCCGCTCTCAAGGTTGCTGGTGCAGGTGCTGGCCGCCGCGCTGCTCATCGTCAATGGCCTGAAGATCGACTTCAATGCCATTCCCTTTTTGCCCATCATCCCCGACATCATCAACGGGCCGCTGAGCATCTTTCTCACCGTGCTGTGGATCGTGGGTCTGACCAACGCGGTCAACCTGATGGACGGCGTGGACGGCGTGGTGGGGGGGGTGGGCTTTGTGGTGAGCACAGTGCTGCTGGCAACCGCCGCGCAGTTCACCGACCGCGCCGCCGCCGTGGTGCTGCTCGCGGGCCTCTCGGGGGCGGCGCTGGGGTACCTGCGGCACAACTTCAACCCCAGCCGCATCATCATGGGCGACGCCGGAGCTTATCTGTTCGGCTACACGCTGGCGGCCGTCAGCCTGCTGGGCACCCTCAAGTTCAGCGCCGGGGCCAGCCTGCTTGTGCCGCTGGTCGTGCTGGCGCTGCCGGTGCTGGACACCACCCAGGTCGTCATCGGGCGGCTGGCCCGCGGTATCCGCAATCCGCTGGGTCACCCCGACAAGACCCACATTCACCACCGGGTGCTGGCCCGCACCTCCAGCGCGCGCCGGACTGCCGTGATCCTGTGGGGAGTGGCGCTGATCTGCGGCATGGCGGGCATGGCCTTTCAGGGCGTGCGCTGGCCGGTGATCGTCGCCACGGGCCTGCTGATCGTGCTGTGCCTGTGGTTCGTGGCCTACCGCCGCATGCGCGCCCAGGACCGCGAGGTCCGGCCCCAGGAGAACCCCTAATTCATGACCCCTGTCAACAAACGCATTGTCCTGGCCTTTGGTACCCGCCCGGAGGCGACCAAGATGGCCCCGGTCTACGCCGCCCTGGCCGCGCAGCCCGGCCTTACCCCGCTGATTCTTTCCACCGGGCAGCAGCGCGAGATGCTTGACGGCGCGCTGAACGTCTTCGGCCTGACGCCCGACCGCGACCTGAACGTGATGACCGACCGCCAGACCTTGGCCGACCTCACGGGGCGCATCGTGCCGCAGGCTGGGCGCGTGCTGCGCGAGATGCAAGCGGATCTGGTGCTTGTTCACGGCGACACCTCCACCTCGTTCTGCGTGGCGCTGTCGGCCTTCTATGAAGGCATTCCGGTGGGGCACGTCGAGGCGGGGCTGCGCAGCGGAGACCTGGGCGAACCGTTTCCCGAGGAGGCCAACCGCCGCCTGACCGGGGTACTCTCCGTCCTGGATTTCGCGCCGACCGCCGAGAGCCGCGCGAACCTGCGGCGCGAGGGCAAGCCGGAGGGGGGCCTGTTCGTGACCGGCCAGACCGCCGTGGACGCCGTGCGCGAGGTTGCTGGGCGCGTGCCGCTGCGACCCGAGTGGCGCGCGCGGGTGGAGCGCGGCCAGCCGCTGGTGACCGTTACCATGCACCGCCGCGAGAACCAGCCCATGATGCGCGAGATGGCCGGGGCGCTCGCGCGGGTGGCGGGCGCGCATCCGGAGCACCACTTCATCTATCCGGTGCACCTCTCGCCCGCCGTGCAGGAAGCGGTGCGCCCCGTGCTGGAGGGCGTGCCCAATTTTGAGCTGACCACGCCGCTGGACTACTCCGAGATGGCTCCGCTGATGGCTGCCTCGGTTCTGCTCGCCACCGACAGCGGAGGACTGCAGGAAGAGGGTGCGGCCTTGGGCGTACCGGTGGCCGTGCTGCGCAACGTCACCGAGCGGCCCGAGGGGCTGGCCGCCGGCGTCCTCAAGCTGGCAGGCAACGATCCCGTGCAGCTGGAAGGCGTCCTGAACGGTCTGCTGGACGACCCCGCCACCCTGGCGGCCATGGCTCAGGCCCCCAACCCCTACGGTGACGGCCACGCGGCGCGGCGCATCGCGCAGGCGGTGGCGTGGCACTTTGGCCTAGCCGAACGGCCCGAGCACTGGGGTGACTGAGCTGCCTGCGGGCCTTCCCATTTCTGCTGTTCCTGCGCTGGCCGTCGTCCTCAATCCGCGGGCGGGCGGGGGGTTGGCCCTGCGGGCGTGGCCGCGCCTGGAAGCCGAACTCGTGCGGCGCGGGTGGTCCTTTCAGGTTATCCGTGAGGACAGCGGCGCCGCGGCCCTGGCCCGGGTGCAGGCGCTGCCCTCCGGCATGGCGGTGGTGGCGGTGGGCGGCGACGGCACCGTGGGGGCGCTGCTGCCCGCGCTGCTGTCTCGCCCGGACACGCCGGGCCGTCCGCTGGCCATCGTGCCGCTGGGCACCGGCAACGATTTTGCCGGAATGCTGCGGCTGCGCCCCGGTGACTTCAGGGGTGCGCTGGACCGGCTGTCGTACCAGCCGCGCGAGGTGGACGCGCTGAAGGTCACGGTGCTGGAAGGGGAGGGGCAGGGCCGCACCACCGTGTTGCTCAACGGCCTGGGGCTGGGCTTCGACGCCGCCGTGACCGCCAACATGACCCGCGCCCCCGCCCGCGTGCAGGGCTTTGCGCGCTATGCCTGGGCAGCGGTCGCCACCATCCGCGAGCTGAAGGTCTCCGGCGTGCAGATCACGCTGGACGGCCAGGAGTTCTACCGTGGCCCCAGCCCCATCGTTGCCGTGATGAACGGTACCCGATATGGCGGCGGCTTTCGCATCAGCCCGCAGTCCGATCCGCGGGATGGTCGGCTGAACGTGGTCGCAGGCGGCCCCATGACCCGCCTGCACCTGATGGAGCTGATGCTGCGCGTACTGTGCGGTGCCCATCTGGGCCGCCCCCAGGTCCACCATGCCCAGGGCCAGGAGGTCACGCTGCGCTGGGACCGGCCCACACCGCTTCATCTGGACGGCGATCTGCACGGACAGGTGAGCGCCCTGCGCGTCCACGTATTGCCGGGAGCGATTCTACTGCTCAACGCCTGAAAATTTAGAATATATACAAAAAAACAAAAGAACAAGCGAAGAAAGAAAAATCAAGAAGCCATGAGGAAACCGTGGCGGCATCCTGTTCTGAAGATGCCGCCACGGTCTATGTCTATGTTGAAAAAAGCCCAGCAGATCTAATAGGCCGCCACCTGCCCGTCGGTCCGCGACTCGCTGCCGCCGGTCAGCACCCCACGCTCGTCGCGCCAGATCGCCTGACCACGCCCGAAAGCATTGTGGTTGAGGTTGACCCGCACGTCGTGGCCCAGATCCTGCAGGGCGCGTGCCAGCGGCCCGCCCAGTTCATGTTCGACCTCAATCACCTTGCCGCCGGTCCACTGCCAGCGCGGAGCGTCTAGGGCCTGCTGCGGATTCATGCCGTAGCGCACGGTGTTCAGCACGACCTGCAGGTGGCCCTGCGGCTGCATAAAGCCGCCCATCACGCCGAAGGGACCGACCGGTGTGCCGTCGGCGCGGGTGAGGAACCCGGGAATGATGGTGTGGTACGGGCGTTTGCGCGGAGCAATGGCGTTGGGATGGCCCTCTTCCAGATTGAAGTTGTGGCCCCGGTTCTGCAGGGCGATGCCCGTGCCCGGCACCACTACGCCGCTGCCAAAACCCATGTAGTTGCTCTGAATCAGGCTGACCATCTGCCCGTCGGCGTCGGCAGCGGCCAGATAGACCGTGCCGTGGCCGTTCGGGTCGCCCGCCTGGGGATCCAGGGCGCGTTCCCCGATCAGACCACGCCGGGCGGTGAAATAGGATTCGCTGAGCAGGGCAGAGACCGGCACTTCACTATGCTGGGGGTCGGCCACGTAGCGGTGGGCGTCCACAAAGCCCAGCTTCATGGCCTCGATCTGCAGGTGCAGGCCCTGCACGTCGTCCCGGTGGTCAGGCAGCGACAGGCCGTCCACAATACCCAGCGCGATCAGGGCAGCGATGCCCTGGCCGTTGGGCGGAATCTCCCACAGCCGGTGGTCCTGATACCCGGCGCTGATGGGGGTGACCCACTCGCTGCGGTGTTCGGCGAGGTCATCCAGGCGCAGCAGGCCGCCGGTTTCCCGCGCAAAGGTGTCGATCTGCCGGGCCAGTCCGCCGTCATAGAAGTCGGCGGCGTGGCTGTCGGCAATGTGCTCCAGGGTGCGGGCATGCCCCTCCGAGGCCCACAGCTCACCGATCTGTGCCCCGAAGCCGGCCGGCGCAAAGGTGTCCAGCCACGCCGCATACTCGGGGCCCTGGCGGGAGCGGTGGGCCGTGATGCCACGCTGCCAGTTGGCCGCCAGCACCGGCGACAGCGGATAGCCGTGCCGGGCGTAGTGGATGGCTGGGGCGAGCACCTGCCCAAACGGCAGACGCCCGAAGCGTTCGTGCAGGTCGGCCCAGCCGCGCGGAGCCCCCGGCACCGTGACCGGCTTCCACCCGAAGGCCGGCAGCGCGCCGTCCACCAGGGCGTCCCGCCCCAGCAGCGCGGGAGAGCGGCCCGAGGCGTTCAGGCCATGCAGTTCGCCGTCTGCCCACACCAGCGCAAACAGGTCCCCGCCGATGCCATTGCTCGTCGGTTCCAGCACCGTGAGGGCGGCGGCGGTGGCAATGGCCGCGTCGACCGCATTGCCGCCCTCGCGCAGAACGAACACGCCGGCCTGCGCAGCAAGTGGCTGGCTGGTGGCAACCATGCCGCGGCGGGCGATGATCGGGTAACGGTAGGAAGAATAGGTGGTCATGGGTGCGTCCTCAGGGGCGCATGCGCGTCAGCATGCGGGGAAAGGGGATGGCCTCACGGATGTGGTCCAGGCCGCAGATCCAGGCGATCACGCGCTCCAGGCCCATGCCATAGCCGGCATGCGGCGTGCTGCCAAAGCGGCGCAGATCCAGGTACCAGTCGAAGGCCTCCAGCGGCAGCCCCTGCTCTTCAATGCGCGACTTGAGCAGGGCGTAATCATGGATGCGCTCGCTGCCGCCAATGATCTCGCCGTAGCCCTCGGGCGCGATCACGTCGTCGCACAGGGCCAGGCGGGGGTCTTCGGGGTCGGGCTGCATGTAGAACGCCTTGATGGCCGCCGGGTACTTCTCTACCATCACCGGGCGGTCGAAGTGATGTCCCAGAATGGTTTCGTGGGGAGCCCCCAGGTCGTCGCCCCACTCGACCGGCTGAACGTCCTGTTGCACGTTCTCCGGCAGGTCTCCGGATTCGATGTGGCTGCGGATGATCTCCAGCGCCTGGGTATAGGTCACGCGCGGGTAGTTGCCCTCGGCGGCCCCCGCGAGCTTCGCCGTGTCGCGGCCCAGCAGCTCAAGTTCCTGCACGCATTCCTCCAGCACCCGGCGCACGGTAAAGCTGAGCATGCGCTCCTGCAGATCCAGGTTCTGGGTGTGGTTGCTCGGGACCACCTCCGGCTCGATCATCCAGAATTCCAGCAGGTGGCGGCGGGTCTTGCTCTTCTCGGCCCGGAAGGTGGGCCCTGAGGTGTAGACCTTGCCGAACGCGAAGGCCCCGGCCTCGGCGTGCAGCTGTCCGGTCTGCGACAGGTAGGCCTTGTCCTCGCCGAACAGATCGATCTCGAACAGCTCGGTGGTGCCCTCGGCGGCGTTGGGGGTGAAGAAAGGAGCGTCAAACCGGACAAAGCCCTCGCCGTGGAAGAAGTCCGTGATGGCCCGCTGCACGCTGTCGCGCACCCGCATCACGGCCCACGGACGGCGGTGGCGCAGCCACAGATGCCGGTGGTCCATCAGAAACTCGATGCCGTGTTCCTTGGGGGTGATGGGGTACTCGCCGCCCTGCTCAGACACGGGGGAGAGGCCGCGCACGCTGAGCTCCACTCCACCCGGCGCCCGCTCATCGGCCCGCACCTCGCCGGTGATGGTCAGCGCCTCTTCCTGGGTCAGGCGTTTGGCCGCCTCGAAGACGGCCTCCTCCACGTCGCCCTTGAACACGGTGGCCTGCACAAAGCCGCTGCCGTCGCGCAGCTTGAGAAACTGGATCTTGCCCTTGCCGCTCTTGTCGGTGAGCCACGCGTGCAGCGTGACCGTCTGTCCAACGTGATGTTTGAGGTCCTGAATGCTGGAAATGAAAGCCATGGCCCGGATTATGACAGGCTCCAGCGCTGTCCCGGGCCCGTGCAGGTGTGCGGAAACCGTGCCGTGAACGGGGACAGGCGCGGGCACCACCACCATTGCCCGCGCCTGTCCCCCGGTTCCGGGGCCACCCGCCTACTGCAGCGCGTCCACCATGCCCAGGACGTCCGGCACCTTCAGGCTGGCGCCGCCCACCAGCGCGCCGTTCACGTTGGGCTGCGCGCAGATGGAGGCGATGTTGTCGGGCTTGACGCTCCCGCCGTACAGGATACGGATGTGTTGCGCCTCGCTGCCGTAGCGCTCCCTGAGCGCCGTCCGGATGGCGGCGGCGAGTTCCTCCGCATCATCGGCGGTGGCCGTCTTCCCGGTGCCGATGGCCCACACCGGCTCGTAGGCCACGACCACCTCGGGTCCCACGCCGTCCAGGCTGCCCGACAGCTGCGCGAGCGTGTGGGGCACCTGCTCGCCCTTCTCGCGCACGTCCAGGCCCTCGCCCACGCACACGATGGGCATCAGGCCGTTGGCCTGGGCCTGCCGGGCCTTGGCCGCCACGTCCGCGTCGGTCTCCCCGTGGTACTCGCGCCGCTCGCTGTGGCCGACCACCACATAACGCGCGCCGACATCCACCAGCATGGCCGCGCTGATCTCGCCGGTATACGCGCCGGCCTCATGCGCCGAGACGTCCTGAGCGCCCACGGTCACGCCGGGCGGCAGGTGCGCGGCCAGTGCCGGCAGCGCAACCGCCGGAGCCATCACCGCCAGTTCCGGCTTGTCGGCGGCGAGTTTCTCGGAGAGTTCTTCCGCCCACGCCCGCGCCTCGGCAGGAGTCTTGTTCATCTTCCAGTTCAGGGCCAGCAGGTTCTGCACGCTCATGCCATCGCCTCCACACCGGGCAGTTGCTGCCCCTCAAGCAGTTCCAGGCTCGCGCCGCCACCCGTCGAGATGTGCGACACCCGGTCGGCCTGTCCACTCTTGTTGATGGCGCTGACCGAATCGCCGCCGCCGATCACGGTGTATGCGCCTTGCAGGCCAGCTACCGCCGCCGCGACCGCGTTGGTGCCGCCCGCAAATTTCTCGAACTCGAACACGCCCAGTGGGCCGTTCCAGAACACGGTCTGCGCGCCCTGAAGGGCCTGGGTATACGCCTGCACGGTGTCGGGGCCGGCGTCCAGGCCCTGCCAGCCGTCCGGAATCCCGTCGCTGGGCACCACCTGGGTATTCGCGTCCGCGCTGAAGGCGTCGGCGGCGATCACGTCGCTGGGCAGCATGATCTTGTCGCCGTATTCGTTCAGCAGCCGTCCGGCGAGTTCCTGCTGATCGTCCTCATGGATGCTGTCGCCGATCTGACCTCCCCGCGCCTTGATGAAGGTGTAGGCCATACCGCCGCCGATGAGCAGCCGGTCCACCCGGGGCAGCAGGTTCTCGATCACCTTGATCTTGTCGCTCACCTTGGCCCCGCCGATGATGACCACATAGGGCCGCGCCGGATCGTGCAGCAGCCGCGAGAGCGCGTCCACCTCGGTCTGCAGCAGCTGGCCCGCCGCGTGCGGCAGCTCGCCGGCCACCCCGCTCACCGAGGAATGTGCGCGGTGAGCGCTGCCAAAGGCGTCGAGCACGAAGGCGTCGCCCAGCCGCGCCAGCTTCCGGTTCAGCGCCGGGTCGTTCTTTTCCTCGCCCGCCTCGAAGCGCACGTTCTCCAGCAGGGCGACCTCACCCGGCTGCAGGGCCTGGACCCGCTGCAGCGTCTCATCGCTGGACGGCAGGCTGCCGATGAACTGCACGCTCTTTCCGAGCACGCGCGACAGCACCTCCGCCACCGGCTTCAGGCTGTATTTGTCCTCCGGTCCACTTTTGGGCCGTCCAAAGTGGCTCATCAGCACCACGGCGGCCCCACCGTCGAGCAGCTTCTGAATGGTCGGCAGGCTGGCGGTCACCCGCGTGTCGTCCTGCACGGCGCCGTCCCTGACCGGTACGTTGTAATCCACGCGCACGAGCACGCGCTTGCCCTTCACGTCGAGTTGATCGAGGGTTTGCATCTTCACTCCTTATGATCCACAAAGCATCCAAAAAGAAGATGGCAGAAGGCCCAGACCTTCTACCATCTGCCGATCAACGTTTAAACGCCTTTTTCCTGCACCAGTTCGACGAGGTCGGCAATGCGGTTGCTGTAGCCCCACTCGTTGTCGTACCACGAGAAGAACTTGACCAGGCTGCCCATCGCCATGGTCAGGCCGCCGTCGATGATCGCGCTGTGCGGATCGCCCACGATGTCCTGCAGCACGATGGGATCCTCGGTGTACGCCAGGATGCCCTTGTGGCTGCCCTCTGCGGCGCTCCTGAACACCGTGTTGACCTCGTCCACGGTCACGTCGCGGCCCAGGACCACGGTCACGTCACTGATGGAGCCGACCGGCGTGGGCACGCGCAGCGAGGTGCCGTCGAATTTGCCCTTGAGCTTGGGGTACACCTGTGAGACGGCCTTGGCCGCGCCGGTGGAGGTGGGAATGATGTTCACGGCGGCGGCGCGTGCGCGGCGCAGGTCGCTGTGCGGCAGGTCCAGCACGCGCTGGTCGTTGGTGTAGCTGTGGACGGTGGTCATGATGGCCTTCTCGATGCCGAAGGCCTCGTCCAGCAGCTTCATGGGCACGCCCAGGCTATTGGTGGTGCAGCTCGCGTTGCTGATGATGTGGTGGTTCTTGGGATCGTAGTCCTGCTCGTTGACGCCCAGCACGATGGAAAAGTCCTCGTTCTTGGCCGGCGCGGTGATCAGCACCTTCTTCGCGCCGCCCGTGAGGTGCTTGCTCGCGCCCTCGCGGTCGGTGAAGATGCCGGTTGACTCGATCACGATGTCCGCGCCGAGTTCGCTCCACTTGATGGCGGCAGGGTCCCGCTCGGCCAGCGCCTGAATCTTCTGGCCGTTGACCGTCAGGCTGTTCTCGTCGTACTCCACCGTGCCGTCAAAGCGTCCGGCGGTGGAGTCGTACTTGAGCAGCGTGGCCAGCGTCTTGTTGTCCGTCAGGTCGTTGATGGCCACGACGTCCACGCCGCGCTGCACCAGAATCCGAAACACCAGGCGGCCAATGCGGCCGAATCCGTTGATGCCCACCTTCATCTTGCTTCCCGTCATGCTGCCTCCAGTCTTGAGGGCCGCCCACTGCTGCGGGCGGCTCACCTCGCATGTCCCAGTCTAACCGCTTGGTTCCGCCGGACCTTCGTGTCCTGTACACACCAAAGGAACGGTGAACCGGGTTCATTTTTTGCGGGCGCCGTTCAGGATGGCTGGCCGCTGGGTTCCAGCCGCTCCAGATAGGCGGTGCCGCCCTCCACCGGGGCGCTGAAGCCGGCCGCTTCTCCGAACACCAGCGTCTCGGCAAGCGTCTCGGACATCAGGTACTCCTGCCACGCCTCGGCGGCGTCGCGGGCGTCGCCTTCAAGCTGCAGGTGCAGGGTGATGCGGTCCTGAACCTCGTAGCCCGCCTTCTTGCGTCCGTCCTGAATGCCGCGCACCAGATCGCGGGCCAGGCCCTCCAGCGTCAGCTCCCGCGTCAGCGTGGTGTCAAAGGCGACCAGATAGCCGGCCTCCTCCTGCGCGGCGTAGCCCTCGGGCGACTGCGCGTCCACGAGCACCTCATCCGGCCCCAGCTCAAAGCGCTCGCCGGTGGGGGCAATCACCTCGAACTGCTTGCCGTCGCGCACGCTGCGGGCCACCTCGGAGGCGTCCGCCGCACTCAGGGCCGCACGCACCTGCGGCACGGCCTTGCCGAACTTCTTGCCCAGCACGGGCAGGTTGGGGCGCAGGGTGTAGCGCACCAGCTCGGCGTACTGGTCGAGCAGCTCTACCTCCTTGACGTTGAGTTCCTCGCTGATCTGCCCAGCGAAGCGGCCCAGTGCCGCCGTCATCTCCGGCGTCCGGGCGCGCAGCATCACGCGCGGCAGCGGCTGGCGCTGGCGCATGCCGCTCTGGGCCCGCACCGCCCGCCCCAGGCTGACCACCCGCAGCACGGCGTCCATCTCGCCCACCAGCGACGGCGCCGAGAGCGATTCGTCCACGACGGGCCAGCTCGACAGGTGCACGCTTTCGGGGGCGCGGTCGTCCACGCTGCGCACCAGATTCTGGTACAGCGTCTCGGCCAGGAACGGCGTGAAGGGCGCCGTGAGCTGCGTTGCCGTGACCAGCGCATAGTGCAGGGTCGCGTAGGCGCTGAGGTCCACCTGACCGTCCCCACTCCAGAAGCGCCGGCGGTTGCGCCGCACGTACCAGTTGCTCAGGTCCTCGGTCACGAAGTCCTGCAGCGCCCGGCTCGAACCGGTGGGATCGTAGTCCTCCAGCCGCTCGGTCACGGTGGCAATCAGCGCCTGCACCTTGGCGACCAGCCAGCGGTCCACCTCGGGGCGCTCGGCGACCGGCGGCGCGGCCCGCAGGTCCGGCTGGTCCAGATTGGCGTACAGCACGAAGAAGCTGTAGGTGTTCCACAGCGTCAGGAAGTAGCTGCGGAAGGCCTCGCCCACCAGATTCATGCCGAAGCGCCGCGACAGCTCCGGCGGAGCCGACACGTACATGTACCACCGCGCGGCGTCTGCCCCGAACTGCGCGAACACCTCCCACGGATCGACGATGTTGCCCTTGCTCTTGGACATCTTGTAGCCCTTCTCGTCCAGGATGTGCCCCGAGCAGATCACCGACTTGTACGCCACGCTGTCGAAGACCATGGTGCCGATCTGGTGCAGGCTGTTGAACCACCCGCGGGTCTGGTCAATGGCCTCGGCGATGAAGTCGGCGGGGAAGCCGCCGTGTTCAAACTTCTCCCTGTTCTCAAACGGGTAGTGGTGCTGCGCGAAGGGCATCGAGCCGCTGTCGTACCACACGTCCATCACGTACGGCACGCGCCGGAACTCCTTGCCGTTCACGGTAAAGGTAATGTCATCCACGAAGGGGCGGTGGGGATCGAACTCTGGCCCGGTCAGTTCGGGCCGCCCGCTGAGTTCGGCGAGCTCCGCGTAGGAGCCGATCACCCGGTACTCGCCGTCGTCGGCCTCCCACACCGGCAGCGGCGTGCCCCAGTAGCGGTTGCGCGAGAGGTTCCAGTCGATCAGGTTCTCCAGCCAGCCGCCGTAGCGCCCGTTCCGGATGTGCGGCGGGTGCCAGTCGATGGTCTGGTTGAGTTCAATCAGCCGGTCCTTGAGGCTGGTGTTGTTCAGGTACCAGCTCTCGGTGGCGTAGTACATCAGCGGCGTACCGCATCTCCAGCAGTGCGGATAGCTGTGCATGAAGTTCTTATCGCGCCACATCACGCCGCGCGCCTTGAGGTCGCGGATGATGTCCTGATTGGCGTCCCGGAAGAACACGCCCTTCCACGGCCCGAAGCGGTGTTTGCCGCCCTCGTCCACCCCCACGATGACCGGGAAGCCGTAGTTCCTGGCCAGGCGCATGTCGTCCTCGCCGAAGGCCGGAGCCGTGTGGACGATGCCGGTGCCGTCGCTGTCGGAGACGTAGGTGTCCAGGCCGCTCATCCACACCGGCGCGCCCTCGCCCTCGGCGGCATAGGCCTCGGTATAGGGAGGTGCGTAGCCCACGCGGTCGAGTTCCGTGCCCCGGAACGCCTTCACGACCTCGGCCTCCTCACCCAGGACCTCGGCCAGCAGCGAGCGGGCGAGAATCAGCACCTTGCCGTTCTTGTCCTTCGCGGCCACGTACTCGAAGTCCGGATGAATGGCCACCCCCACGTTGTAGGGCAGCGTCCACGGCGTGGTCGTCCACACCAGAAAGGCCGCGCCCGGCTCCAGCCCCAGGCGTTCGGGCTCGTTCAGGTCGAAGGTCACATAGATGCTGGGATCCTGAATGTCCTTGTACCCCTCGCTGACCTCGGCATTGGACAGCGTGGTGCCGTCTTTCGGGCAGTACGGCGCGACCCGGAAGCCCTTGTACAGCAGCCCCTTCTTTTCCAGCTGCGCCACACTCCACCACACCGACTCGATGTAGTCCTTGTGCAGCGTCATGTAGGCGTCGTCCAGGTCCACCCAGTAGCCCATGCGCTCGGTAAAGCGGCGCCACTCGGCCTCGTACACGAACACGCTCTGACGGCACTCGGCGTTGAACTTGTCGATGCCGTAGGCCTCCACCTCGCGTTTGGAATTCAGACCCAGCCGCCGCTCCACGCCGATCTCCACCGGCAGTCCGTGGGTGTCCCAGCCCGCCTTGCGCGGAACGTGGTAGCCCTGCATGGTCTTGAAGCGCGGAAACAGGTCCTTGAAGCTGCGCGCCTGCACGTGGTGGATGCCCGGCTGTCCGTTGGCGGTGGGCGGTCCCTCATAGAACGTGAAAACCGGGCGGTCCGCCGTGGCCTCCAGGCTGCGCTCGAAGATGCGTTTCTCGTTCCACCACTGCAGGGTGGTTTCTTCCAGCGCGGGGAACTTGGGATTGGGGTCGACGGGTTGAAAGGGGGGCATGGAACACCTCGGGGGGAGTGGCGGGGGAAAGGGCGGACCACAAAAGAAGACGGCACGCCTCAGCTTCAGTGCTGGGACGCGCCGCCCAAAGGACGTGTGCGTGGTACCACCCAACTTCGCCGCCAACCTGCGCCGGCCTCGTTGCAGCCCTCTGTCGGGGGGCGTCCGGACGGGTCTAGTCGGCCCTGGGGGGCCTTTCTTCCGTCGGCGCGGGAGGTGATTTTCGGCCCAGCGGCACACCGGTCGGGCTCTCACCGTCCCCGACTCGCTCGTGGCAGCCGTGCTGGTCCTACTGTCCTCTCGTTCGCCTGCGTGTGCTGGTCTCACCCCGTCTTCAGGGGTGTCCTTCACTGTATGGCGGCGGGCCGCGCCGGGTCAATCCGCCGCCGGTCCCTGCGTCGACTGCGTCATGGTGTTTGTGGGGGACGGGCGCGTACAATGTTGGGTCAGGAGCTGCAACTATGGAATTCTTTATCGATACGACCATCACCAATGAGGTGCGCGAGGTCCCTGCCTGGGGTGGGCGGGCGGGCTTGGGCGTCCATCCCAGCCTGATCGGGCTCAGCGATGTGGTAAGGGAACCCGCCGGGCAGACCGGGCAGGGCGGCGCGCAATGACCGATTCCCTGCGTCCCACACTGCCGTTTCAGGAACTGCAGCAGAAGATTCTGCCCGAGCTGCACCTGATCGCTGCCGGCTACGGCATTGACAATTACCGCAAGCTGAAAAAAGACGCCCTGGCCCTGGCGATCCTGGAGCATCAGGCCGACGCCGAGGGCCAGAGCCTGGCGCGCGGCTACCTGGAAATCGGGGCCGACGGCTACGGCTTCTTGCAGTCGGACCTGCTTGACCCCAACAGCCGCACCGTTCTGGTCACGGCGGGCCTGATCAAGGCCCACCACCTGCGCACCGGCGATGAGGTGATCGGACGCGCCCGCCGCCCTCGTGAAAACGAGCGCTTTGGCGCGCTGGTGCAGGTGGAGGCGGTCAACGGTCTGGACCCCGAGGCGGCCCGGCGCCGCCCGCGCTTCGACGACCTGACCCCCACCTTTCCCGAGGCCCAGCTGGTGCTGGAAGACCCCGCGACCGAGGGCGGCCTGAGCCTGCGGGTCGTGGACCTGCTCGTGCCCATCGGGCGTGGACAGCGGGCGCTGATCGTGGCTCCCCCCAAGGCCGGCAAGACGACCCTCCTGAAGCAGATCGCCAACTCCATCGTCAAGAACTACCCCGACGTCACGGTGATGGTGCTGCTCGTCGACGAGCGCCCCGAGGAGGTCACCGACTTCCGCGAGAGCGTGCAGGGCGCGCAGGTGGTCGCCTCGACCTTCGACGAGCCGCCGCAGCACCACGTCCGGGTGGCCGAGTTCGTCCACGAGCGCGCGCGGCGCATCGTGGAGGACGGTGGACACGTGGTGATCTTGCTCGACAGCATCACCCGCCTGGCCCGCGCGAACAACTTGGTCACGCCGCCCACCGGGCGCACGCTCTCGGGCGGTCTGGACAGCAACGCGCTGCACTGGCCCAAGCGTTTTCTGGGTGCGGCCCGCAACATCCGTGAAGGCGGCTCGCTCACCATCCTGGCCACTGCCCTGGTGGAGACCGGCTCGCGCATGGACGATGTGATCTTCGAGGAGTTCAAGGGCACCGGCAACGCCGAACTCGTGCTCTCGCGCCGCCTGGAAGAGCGCCGCATCTTCCCGGCGCTGGACATCCTCAAGTCCGGCACCCGCCGCGAGGAACTGCTGCTGCAGCCCGCCGTCCTGAAAAAGATGTGGCTGCTGCGCAAGGTCATCAGCGACATGGACCCCGCCGACGCGATGGAGATGCTGCTGACGCGCATGGGCAAGACCCGCAACAACGTCGAATTCCTGCAGGGGCTGGCCGGCGGCTGAGCCGCCCGCATCCCCTCACCTTTTCCCTGGAGTTTTTCCCTTGGCCTTTCTGTTTTTTCGTGGCCGCCGGTGGGTTCCGCTGGCCGCCGCCCTGATCGGTGCTGCTGTGGCCCAGACGCCGCCGCTGCCCCTGCCCGCTCCGCTGGACCTGCTGACCCCCACCGCCGACGTGGTGCTGCGTCCCGATCCCGGCGGCCAGTCCCTGCGCATCGTCACCGACGGCCAGACCACCGAAAGGGCGGTGGCCCGGCGCTACGGCGTGGGCACCGGCGCGGTGCGGACCATCGCCTCGGATGCGGGCGTGCGGGTCCGCGAGGTCCGGCTGGCCGAGGCCGCCGTGGCCCGCGCGCCCGCCCGCCCCGCCTCGGTGGTCACCTACCGGGTACGCTCCGGCGATACGCTCGCAGGGGTGGCGGCCCGGCATGACCTGACGGTGCTCGACGTGCTCAGCGCGAACCTGGGCCGCACCAGTCTCGACCGCCTGCGCCCGGGCGAGACGCTCAACCTGCCCACCCGCGAGCGGGGGCTGCTGCTCACCATCAAGCCCGGCCAGTCGGCGCTGTCGCTGATCGCCGGATACGGCGCGGACCTGGTGGCCACCGCCCGCGCCAACGACGTGCTGCCCACGGCGCTGCGGGTGGGCGATCAGCTGCTGCTGCCCGGCGTGAAGGCCGAGGGCCTGCGTGAGCGGCTGCTCGCCGCGCGCGAGGCCGAGCGCAAGGCGAAGCTGGCCCGCGAGCGCCAGCAGCAGTACGAGCAGTACCTGAGCTGGAAGGCCGACCGCGAGCGCCAGGCGCTGCAGGAGAAGTACGCACGGCAGGAAAAATACGAGGCGTACCTGGCGTGGAAATCTAGCCCCGAGCGTCAACGTCAGATGGCGGCCTATGAGCGACAGGCGCAGTACGAGGCGGCCCAGGCCGCCGCGCAGGCCCGCGCCCGCAACAGTGCCCAAGCCGCCGCGGTGGTGGGGGCCAGTGTGGGAAGCACGGTGGCGGGTACGGGCGGACGGCTGGCGTGGCCGCTGCGCAGCTACCGCCTGACCAGCCGCTACGGAGAGCGCGACATCGCCTTTCACCAGCAGGTCTTTCACGGAGGCATTGATCTGGCCGCGCCCTACGGCACTCCCGTGTACGCGGCGACCGCCGGCACGGTGGCCTCCAGCGGCTACGGCGCTTTCGGCCTGAACGTCTGGACCACCAGCGGCGACAGCACCGCCATCTACGGCCACCTGAGCCGCACGGCGGTGGTGAGCGGCCAGCACGTCACGCCCGGACAGGTGCTGGGCTACGTGGGCTGCACCGGCGTGTGCACCGGCCCCCACCTGCACTTCGAACTGCGCCTGGGCGGTCAGACGGTCGACCCGCTGTCGCTGCTGCCATGAGCGGCCTGCGCCTGCTGGTCGTGGAGGACGAGCTGCAGATTCTGGAGCTGCTCGACCTGACCCTGACCCTGCGGGGGTACGTCGTCCACGGTGCCTCCAGCGGGCCGCAGGCGCTGGAACTGTGCTGTCAGGGCACATCGCCCGTGACCGCCGACGTGATTGTCATGGACGTGCTGATGACTCCCTGGGACGGCTTCGAGACGGTCCGGCGCCTGCACGGCCACTACGGCGCGGCCCTGCCCCCGGTGGTGTTTCTCTCTGGGCTGCATCCGCCGGACGCCTTCCCGGACCTGGGCGGCGATCTGGTACAGGAATACCTGATGAAGCCGTTTCGCCCCGCGCAGCTCGCCGAAGCCATCGAGCGGGTCTGGGCCCGGCGCCCCAGCTGACCCCATCAACCCGTGTCATCTGGCCCTGGCGCAGGGGTCAGATATGTCCTAGGGTGACGGCATGAGTGAAAACACCGGAACCCCCCAGCTCAAGCAGGGCTTCGCCGAGATGTTCAAGGGCGGCGTGATCATGGACGTCGTGACGGCCGATCAGGCCCGCATCGCCGAGGCCGCCGGCGCGACCGCTGTGATGGCGCTGGAGCGCGTCCCCGCCGACATCCGTGTGGACGGCGGCGTGGCGCGCATGAGCGATCCCAAGATGATCAAGGAGATCATCGCGGCCGTGACCATCCCGGTGATGGCCAAGGTGCGCATCGGCCACATCGTGGAGGCGCAGATCCTGCAGGCACTGGGCGTGGACTTCATCGACGAGTCCGAGGTCCTGACCCCCGCCGATGAGCAGTTCCATATTCTCAAGTCCGACTTTCAGGTGCCCTTCGTCTGCGGGGCCAAGAACCTGGGCGAGGCGCTGCGCCGCGTCGGCGAGGGTGCGAGCATGATTCGCACCAAGGGCGAGGCCGGCACCGGCAACGTGGTGGAGGCCGTGCGCCACGCCCGCACCGTGCTGGGCGACATCCGCACCATTCAGGCGCGCCCCGCCGAGGAACTGATGACCGCCGCGCGCGACCTGCAGGCTCCCTATGAGCTGGTCAAGTATGTGCACGAGCACGGCAAGCTGCCGGTCGTGAATTTCGCCGCCGGAGGTGTCGCCACGCCCGCCGACGCTGCGCTGATGATGGTCCTGGGCCTGGACGGTGTGTTCGTGGGCAGCGGCATCTTCAAGTCCGACAACCCCGAGCGCCGCGCGCAGGCCATCGTGAAGGCCGTGACCCACTACCAGAACCCGGACGTGCTCGCCGCGATCAGCGAGGACCTGGGCGCGCCCATGACGGGCATCAACATCGACGAGCTGATTCCCGCCGAGCGCCTCGCCTCGCGTGGCTGGTAAGGCGTCCACACGAATTGGCGTCCTGGCCCTTCAGGGCGCCTTCCGCGAGCACCGTCAGCTGCTCGCGGCGTTGGGGGCCGAGGTCCGTGAAGTGCGTCTGCCCGGCGACCTCGCCGGCTTGGACGGCGTGATCCTGCCGGGAGGGGAGAGCACGACCATGGCCCGCCTGCTCACGGAATACGCCCTGTGGGAACCGTTGCGTGCGTTTCATGCGGCGGGCGGGGCGCTGTGGGGAACCTGCGCCGGGGCGATCCTGCTTGCCCACTCGGTGCTGGGTGCGCCGCCGCAGTTCGGAGGCCGCCAGGACAGCCTGGGGCTGCTGGACGTCACCGTTCAGCGCAACGCCTTTGGACGACAGATCAACTCGTTCACCGACGCCCTGCCGGTTCGCGGACTGGACACGCCCTTTCCCGCCGTGTTCATTCGTGCCCCCGCCTTCGTGAAGGTTGGGGTGGGATGCACGGTCCTCGCCACTGCCCGGGATCAGGCCGTGATGGTCCGTCAGGACCGGGTGCTCGCCACCGCCTTTCACCCGGAGCTGACCGGCGACACCCGCCTGCACGCCTACTTTCTGGAAGACGTGGTGCAGAACAAGGTAGTCAATAAATAATTCACGAGCAGGAAAAATTGTGAATGTATTCACAAGTAGATCAGGCTTTCCTCAAGCTGGACGCACGGTATGGTAACCGGCGTGTCCAGCGGTGTCTTTCAGCGTGCAGGGGTCCGGCTGCATCACCGGGTGTGGGGTGAGGGACCGCCCGTGGTGCTTGTGCATGGCCTGAGCGGTTCGGGGCGCTGGTGGCGCCGCAATGTGCCGGCCCTGCAGCGGCGCCACACGGTGTACGTCCTGGACCTGTCGGGGTACGGCGCGGCGCGGCGTCAGCGGGCGCTGGGGGTTCGTGAGGCCGCCGCCCTGATCAGCGACTGGCTGGAGGACACCGACCTGCGCGGGGTCAGCTTGGTGGGCCACTCCATGGGCGGGCACATCTGCGTGCATGTGGCGGCCCGCTGCCCGGACCGGCTGGACAATCTGGTGCTGGTGTGCGCGAGCGGCCTGCTGAGCACGAGCGCCTACCGGGTGGCGCTGCAGCTGCCCCGCGCCCTGATCACCGGGCGCAAGCGCTTTGTGCCGCGCATCCTGACCGACGCGCTGCGGGCGGGCCCCCTTAACCTGTGGCGCAATGCCCGTGACCTGCTGCGCGACAGCGTGCAGGATCTGCTGCCCCTGATCCGGGCCCGCACGCTGGTGATCTGGGGCGAGCGCGACGCGCTGGTGCCGGTGGAACTGGGTGCCGTGCTTGCCCACTCAATTCCAGGCGCCCGGTTCGAGGTCATTCCGCGCGCCGGCCACGTGGTGATGGTGGACGCCCCCGCCGCCTTCAATGCCGCACTGCTCGCATTCCTAGAGGCCGTCCCGGCCGACGGCGAGGTGCTGACATGAAGACGGACCGGGCCCAGTACACGCCGGTTTATGGCCTGCGCACCCACGCACGGGTATACGGCCACGGCGGGCCGCTGGTGATTGTTCCGGGTCTGGGGTGTGCGTCGTGGATGTATGTCCGGCTTGCCCGCGAACTTGCGAAAGGGCGCACGGTCTACGCCTACGATCCGCCGGGCCACGGCCACAGCGAGGGCCGCCCCGAGTGGCCGGTGTGCCTGGAAGACCTCACCGACCACCTTGCCGCGTGGCTGGACGCGACCGGGCTGCGCGGCAGCGCACTGCTCGGCCATTCGATCGGGGGAGAGGTGATCTTTGATCTGGCGGCCCGGTATCCGCAGCACGCGGGGCCCCTGATCGCATGCTCGCCCACCGGCATTCCCGAGAACCCCAGCGTTCTTGCCCAGCTGTTGCGGCTGTCGCTGGACCTGCCGCGTGAGCGTCTGGGGCTGTTGTGGCCGGGGATGCGTGCCTACACCCGCTGCGGCACCCTTCGGATGCTGCGCCTGGCGCAGGACCAGGAAGACCACAACACCGGGCCGCTGTTGCCAGCGGTGAAACAGCCCACGCTGCTTCTCAGCGGTCAGGCCGACCCGGTGATCCGCCGCTGGACGGTTCAGGCCCTGCACACGGCCATTCCTAACGCCACCATCCGCGAGATCGTGGGCGGGACCCACGCCCTGATGGACACCTTTCCCAGAACGGTGGCGCGGTTTACCGTGGACTTTCTGGACGACCTGGAAAAATAAACCGAAATTTCACGAGCAAGTTTTATCGTGAATCATTTCACGATAAAAGCACAAGAAAAGCAAGAAAAGAGGGAGAAGATCTCCCTCCCATCTCAATCTCCCAGCAATTCCAGACCCACCTCGGCGAGCTGTGCCGGAGTCACCGGGGAAGGGGCCTGAGCCATCAGGTCCACACCCCGGTTGTTCTTGGGAAAAGCAATCACCTCGCGGATGCTCGCCGCACCCGAGAGCACCATCACCAGGCGGTCAAAGCCCCAGGCAATCCCTCCGTGGGGCGGCGTGCCGGCTTCCAGGGCATTCAGGAAGAAGCCGAACTGCCGGTGGGCCTCCTCGGGGGTAAAGCCGATGGCCGCGAACATCTTTTCCTGAACGGCCGGGTCATGGATCCGGACACTGCCTCCACCGATCTCGAAACCGTTGAGCACCAGATCGTAGGCCTGCGCGCGAATCTCGCCCTGGCGCTCGGTGCCGAACAGGGCCACATCCTCCGGATGCGGGGCGGTGAAGGGATGGTGCATGTAGGTCCAGCGGCCCGCGTCCTCGTCATATTCCAGCTGCGGAAAGTCGGTGACCCAGCTGACGTGGAAGGCCGGGCCGTCCGCTGCGAGGTCGAACAGGTCGCGCAGCGCCAGACGTACGGCGCCCAGCGCAGCCGTGGCCGCCTTCCACCCGCCCGCCGCGAACAGCAGCGTGCCGCCCTCGGCCACTCCGGTGCGCTCCAGCAGCGCGGCCGTCTGGTCCCCCAGGAATTTGCTGATGCCCCCGCTCAGGCCCTCGCCGCTGCGCTTGGCCCAGGCCAGTCCCCGGGCCCCGTTCTGCTTGGCAATCCGCTCGAGCTCGTCGATCTGCTTGCGGGTCAGCTCGGGCGCAGCGATAACCTTAACGGTCTCGGCCCCGGCAAACGCGGCGAAGGCCCCGCCCGCGAACAGGTCCCCGACCTCGGCGAACGACAGGCCAAAGCGCAGGTCCGGCTTGTCCGAGCCGTAGCGGTCCACCGCATCCCGGTAGCTCAGGCGCGCAAAGGGGAGGGCCAGCTTCACGCCCAGGGTTTCCTGGAACACGTGCGCGAGCAGCCGCTCCTGCAACTCCAGCACGTCCTCCTGATCCACGAAGGACAGCTCCATGTCCAGCTGGGTGAAGTCCGGCTGACGGTCGGCGCGCAGGTCCTCGTCGCGGAAGCAGCGCGCGAGCTGGTAGTAGCGGTCCAGACCCGCGATCATCAGCAGCTGCTTGAACAGCTGCGGGCTCTGCGGCAGGGCGTAGACCTCGCCGGGATTCAGGCGGCTGGGCACCAGGAAGTCACGTGCGCCCTCAGGGGTGGATTTGGTGAGCATGGGCGTTTCCACCTGCACAAAGCCCTCGCCGTCCAGAAAGGCCGTGACGGCCGCGACCGCCTTGCTGCGCAGCATCAGCCGGCGCTGCATCTCGGGTCGGCGCAGGTCCAGGTAGCGGTACTTCAGCCGGATGTCCTCGGCCACCTCTGCGCCCTTTTCCAGCTCGAAAGGCGGCGTCTTGGCAGTGTTCAGCACGGCGACGCGCGAGGCGATCACCTCGTAGTCGGCTGCGCCGCCCTTGCGCTGGCCTTCGGGGCGCAGCTGGTAGGTGCCCTCAATCTCGGCCACGTATTCGGCGCGCAGGCGGTCGGCCTCGGCGAAGGCGGGAGAATCCGGCTCCACCTGCACCTGCACCAGACCGCTGCGGTCGCGCAGTTCCAGGAAGATCAACCCGCCCAGGTCGCGGCGGCGGTTCACCCAGCCCTGCAACACGACCGTTTGCGAGGCGTGGGTGGGGGACAGCTGGCCGATCATGGCGGTGCGTTTCATGCGTTCTCCTGGTCAGGGGTGGGGGTCGCGTCCGGCTGGGCCGCGAGCAGGGCGTTCAGGTCGGCCACGCGCACGGTGGTCTGGGTGCCGGTGTGCAGGTTCTTGACGCTGAGGGTGCCGTCCGCGACCTCCTCAGAGCCGATCAGGGCAACCAGCCGGGCGTTCCGGCGCTCGGCGTCCCGGAAGGCGGCAGCCGGTTTCAGGGCGCGGTAGGCGAACTCGGCGCGGGCCACGGCGCGGGCCTGCATTGCCACGGTCGCGGCATGCGCCACATGTTCCTCGTCGAGGGCGGCCACGTACAGCAGCGGCCCCTCGTTGGCAGGCACGGTATGGCCCTCGGCCTCCAGCGCGAGCAGCAGCCGCTCGACCCCGAAAGCCCAGCCGATGCCGGGCACGGCGGGGCCGCCCAGCACCTCGGCCAGTCCGTCGTAGCGGCCACCGCCGCCCAGCGCCGACTTGGCGCCCACTCCCTCATGGTGCAGTTCCCACGCGGTGCGCCGGTAGTAATCCAGGCCCCGCACGATGCTGGGATCGAGGTCATACTCCACGTTCCACGCCTTCAGGTGGTTCTGCACGGCCGTGAAGTGGGCGCGGGCCTCGTCGCCCAGGAACTCCAGCATGGGCCGCACACCGAGTTCGGCCATCAAGACCTGGTCCCCTTCGCTCTTGCTGTCCAGAATGCGCATTGGATTGCGCTCCAGGCGGTCCCTGGAGTCATCCGAGAGGCGGTCTATATGCGGCGTGAAGGTCTGGCGCAGGTAGGCGTTGTAGGCCTCGCGGTCCTCGGGATCGCCGATGCTGCCGAGCTTGACGCGCACGCCGCGCAGCCCCAGCGCCTGCACGACCTCGACCATCAGCGCGATGGCCTCGGCGTCCACCAGCGGATCGGTGCTGCCGATGGCCTCGTAGTCCACCTGATGAAACTGGCGCAGGCGCCCGCGCTGCTGACGCTCGGCACGGAACATCGGTCCGGTCAGCCACAGCTTCAGCGGCGTGGGCAGCTGCTTGAGGCCGTTTTGCAGGTAGGCGCGCACGATGCCGGCGGTGCCCTCGGGCCGCAGGATGTACCCACCGTGGTCCCCGAAGTAGTACACCGTGAACATCTCCTTGCGCACGATGTCGGTGCTGCCGCCCACCCCGCGCTGAACCAGCTCGGCCTCCTCGAACAGCGGGGTATCGAGACGCATGGCCCCGGCCCGCTCCAGCACGCGCCGGGCCGTATCGATCAGCCGCGCGTGCGCCTGGGCGCTGACATCGAGCGTGAGTTTGGGACTGCCGTCCGGCAGCAGGTCTTCGGTGCCCTTGGGGCGCTTGATCGCCATAACTGGGGAAGTGTAGCGCCCCGGTTCCCTTAAAGGGGCGGGGCGCGGCCAGAAATGCCCGGCCCGCAGCAGGGGAGAGGCCGCTCTTCCGGAATGCGGAAGGCGGCCTGTATGGATTCCAGGGTCCGGGTCCTGGATGCGGTGTGCGGCGGGTGAGACAGCTCCGACTTACTGGCGCACGCTGTACGGCAGTCCCGTGGACTGCTTGCCACCGACCTCCACGAACAGCCAGCTGCCCCCGACCGGTGCGTCGGCCGGCACAGTAAGCACGATGGTGGAGTCGGTCCAAGACTGAATGGCTGCGGGCGGAATCAGGTAGCCGCCCTTGCCGCTGTCATCGGCCCCCAGGCGCACGCGGCCGGTGGCGGGTCCGCCCAGATAGCGCCCCTGGATGGTGAGGGTTCCTCCGCGTTGCACCGACTCTGAAGCCTTGATCAGCAGCGGAGTGACGGTGACGAATTGATCCATGCCCGTCTGACGTGGGGCACACGACGCAAACATGCCCACCATAAGTGAAGAAGCAACCAAGAAACGCAGCATAGCAACAGCCTCCGTCCGGGCAGTCTAATGACCGGTGATATGACCGGTCAAACGTCCACCCCCGTCCCCCCCCCAGCAGCCAAGGCTGAGCCGCGTGGGGAGAGTGCGAACCCGCTCACCGGACAACGGATCCTGGTCGTTTTCAATCCCAAGAGCGGTCAGGGAGACAGTGGCCTGCCCGACTTCCTGAGTCTGCTGGGAGACGCCGGTGCCGAGGTCGTGGAGCGCGAACTCAGCAAGGACACCCCCATCGAGGAACTGGTCCGGGACGCGCAGACCTTCCACACCGTGGTTGCAGCGGGCGGCGACGGTACGGTCAGCGCCCTGGCCTACGCGATCCGCGGTAGTGATGTTCCGCTGCTCGCCTTTCCGGCCGGCACCGCCAATCTGATCGCGCAGAACCTGGACCTGCCGACCGAACCCGAGGAACTGGCCGGCCTGCTGGTCGCCGGGCACAGCATCCACCTGGACCTGGGCGAGGTGGAGGTCGAGGGCCGCAAGCGCGGCTTTGCCATGCTTGCTGGGGCCGGAGCGGACGCCGCGATGATTCGCGACAGTGAGGACCTCAAGGACCGCTTCGGGGTGATGGCCTATGTCATGAGCGCCATGAAGCAGCTCAATCCTAAGAAGACGGTGTTTTCTCTGGTGATCGACGGCCAACCGCGCGAGTTCGAGGGCATCGGTGTGATGGTCGCCAATTTCGGCATGGCCAACCACCGCATGCCCATCACCGCCCACATTGATCCCGGAGACGGCAAATTCACGGTGGTGCTGATCAAAGCGGGCAACATTCTGCGCCTGATCCCCAACCTGATTGATTCGTTGCGTGCCAAGCTGAATCTGGGCGATCCGCTGTTCAGTGACAACCTCGAAATCCTGTCGGCGTGCGAGATCAGCGTGGACGCCGCCGACCCCTTTCCGCTGCAGTACGACGGCGAGCTGATGGTGGAGACCACCCCGTTTCAGGCGCGCATTCTGCCGGGCGCGGTGCGCTTCGTCACCCTCGCCAGCGATGAGGAAGTCCAGACCTGAAAAACCGCGTGCAGGACGGCGTGAATTCGGCGGGTCCACAGGAAGGTCAGGAAGGGGCCGGCAAGACGTCTTGAGGGGCAAAAGGACCTGGGGAAGGCGCTACCGGAAGGCCTCCACTGCCGCCTCAAGATCGTCCTCGGGCAGTTCGACATAGCGGCGGGTCGTGTCCACCTGCTCGTGCCCCAGGAAACCGGCCACACGGGTGAAATCCTTGACGGCAGCATACAGCTGTGTGCCCGCATATTTTCGGCCGGCGTGAAAGCCTCGGAACTCGTGTTCAAGACCGCACCGCAGGGCCAGCTGCTGCAGGCGGCCATACGCGGTGGAATACGCCTGGAAGGGCAGCACCCGGCCCGAGGGCGCTGTCCCGGCCCCGGCGCGCTGGGCCAGCAGGGCTTCGCGCAGGCGGGCGCTCAGCGGCACCAGCCGGGCCTTGTCCCCCTTGCCGTGGGCCACGAGCAGCCGTTTTCTGGTTAAGTCCACATGGGACCATTCCACTGCCAGCGCCTCCGCAATACGCAGCCCGGCGTGCGTGAGCAGCAGCAGCAGCAGCTGTTCATCTGGATTTGCCTCGGCCAGCAGGGCCTGCACAAAATCGGCACGGTACGGTGGATTCTTGACCACGCCCTTCGTTCGGTCCCTGGGCCGTTTGACATCCGCGAACGGGTCGGCGTCGGTCGCCCCGGCCCAGCGCAGCGCCCGGTACAGCGCTCCGGCCGCCGCCACCCGCGCCTGAACGGTGGCCGGTTTGAGTCCGGAGGCCATCAGCGCGGCCACATACAGCGAAGGCTCCCGCCGGCCCGGATGAAGCAGGTTCCAGGCGTGCGAGGCGGCGTGTTCCAGCAGCACCTCCACACCCTTGCGGTAGGCGCGCAGGGTGTGGGGACTGAGGCGCACGCCCGCGTGGGTCTCGCTGCTGAGGTAGGCGAGCGTCAGGGCCCACAGGTCCGCTGCATGTTTGTCGCGGGCGGCAGTGACGGCCCGTATTCGCAGCGCTTCGTCGCTCAGGCCGGCAAGGGCCCGGGCCTGGGCCAGGCGGTCGGCGGTATACGGCAGCAGGTCGGCGGACATGGAATCCGATGATAACATGCCTTATCAACGGACGGCAGATCTGCAGGCCTGGAGTGGGCCGATCACGCGGATGGCGGGGTGTTTATACGGACCACCGCGTTCCACTGGCCGCTGGCAAAAAAACCATCCTGAACACTCTGGCGCTGTGAGAGGTGCACCCGGGCAAAACGAAACCGTTCAGACAATGGGCATCTTGCGTGGCTTCAGGGTATTGCGGCCCCGCTCAGCGCCGCCGGTCCAGTCGAATCGCGTAGCCCACCATCAACAGCGCGAGCAGCAGCGCAGGCCAGTCGCCCACACGGGTGTACACCGTCGTCCCGGTGAGCAGCTTGGGACGCACACTCAACGCCTGGGTCTGTTCGCCGCTTTCCAGGATGTTCACGGGGCGACCCAGATCGTCCACCGAGCCGGCGATGCCCCGGTTCACGCTGCGGACCAGCCAGCGGCGGTTCTCAATGGCGCGGACCCGGCCCATCATGAAATGCTGGCGCACGCCCCAGCCGTTGTACCAACCGTCGTTGCTGGGATTGACGAGCACCTGTGCGCCCTGGGCGGTCAGGGTGCGGGCCACCCACGGAAACACGCTGTCGTAGCAGATGTACGTACCGTACTGAACGCCGTTCAGGGTCAGAGGGGTCAGGGACTCCGCGGGCGCGAAGACCTGCAGCGGGAAGCCGATCATCTGCTCGATGGGGGCGTACAACGCTGGGGCCTGGGCGTACAGCGGGAAGAATTCTCCGAACGGCACCAGTTTCGCCTTGACGTTGAAGCTGGTGACCTGCCCCACGGCATCAACTGCGGCTGCGCCGTTGAGGTTGGGAGCCTGTGGAAGGCGCGAGACGCCCAGGCCGGTGATGCCGGGTCCGGGAAAGGTGGGCAGACGCTGGGGCACGCCGGAGCGGACGCTGAGGGCGGTTTCGCTCCAGATCAGCACCTCCTCCGGTGTCCGCTGAAGCGAAACCGCCTGCTGGGTCGCCAGCTGCTCCTCCGGGGTGATGTCGCGGGTGGCCCGACCGAACGAATCGAAACTGGTCCGCAGCGTCAGCATCGGCTGCACAGGGCCATCGCCGGGCACGCGGGTCACGCCGTACAGCAGCGCGGCGGCCCACGCCACGGCGGCGAGCAGCAGCGGGCGGCCTCTTCCCCACCGGTTCCGGCCCAGGGCGAAGGAAGCCAGCGCAGCCGCACTCAGCGCGACGAGCACGCTGCCCAGCAGCACCCCACCCAGATCGGCAATCTGAATGGCGGGGGTGGGCAGCAGGCCGTAGCCCAGGGTGGGCCAGGGAAAGGCCAGCGGTCCCAGAAAGCGGGTCCATTCCAGCACCACCCAGCCGCCCGCCAGGGCCCAGACCCGCGCGGCGGGTGACCGGACCCCGCGGGCCAGGGGGTAGGCCATCAGTGCCAGAAAAGCGCCCTCCAGCGCGAACAGAGCGAAGGCCAGCGCGCCCGCCGGCGGAACCCCGAACAGCTTGCCCAGAAAGGCCGTCAGCCACCACAGATGCACGGCGAAATACCCGGTTCCCGACCAGAACAGCCGCGCCGCCACCCCGCCCGCCCGCGGAGCGAGCGCTGCGTAGGCGAGCACGCCCGCCAGCGGCAGGGCAGCCAGTGCGCTCCACGGCAGCGGAGGGCTGCAGGCGGCCAGGAGCAGGCCCAGCGCGGCGGCAACAAGGGGGACGGGCACAGGGCGGGTAGGGCGGGTCAGACGGGCGGGCACGCCGGTCATGATAGGGGGCAGGGATGAGGGAGTCGGCGCAGGCGGGCACGTCGGTTCCCCCACTGCAGGTGGGGCCAGAACCGGGGGCGGGTGCGCTACGATGGAGGCACCTTGCGACTGGCTTTCATCAGCGACCTTCACGGCAACATTCACGCCCTCACGGCGGTCAAACGTTTTCTTACGGAAAACATCGTCAACGGCGTGATCGTGGTGGGTGATTTGGTGGGCTACGGCGCGTCTCCGGGACCGGTGATCGATTTCGTCAAGCGTGAGGGCTGGGTCACGGCGCTGGGGTCCAGCGACATGCGGGTGGCCATTGACCTGGGGCTGCGCTCGGGGCGGCAGGGCGTGGCCGATCAGGTATTGACCTGGACCAAGCGCGTGCTCAGTCCCGATCAGCTGGATTACCTGCGCCGCCTGCCCCCCGGAGGCCGCGTGACCACCCCGGTGGGCCGGGTGCGGTACTTTCACGGCAGCCCGCACGACCCCGAGACCCGCATTGACCTGATGGCCCCCGAGCGCGAGCTCGAGGCGCTGGCCGAGACGCTGGCCGCCCGCGTGATCGTGGTGGCCGGTTCACACGTGCCCTTCACGCGGGTGGTCGGTGAGACCACCTTCGTGGACCCGGGCAGTGTGGGCCTGAGCCTCAACCACGAGCCGGGGGCTGACGTGGCCATCGTGGACTGCATCGGCCGCAAGCCCAAGGTGTCGCTGCACAAGGTGCCCTATGACTACGCGTCGAGTGCCTTTGACATCATGGCCTGGAATCTGCCCCCGGTGATCGCCGACGTGATCCGCACCGGCCGCATGGGCTGACGGTCCGCCTGGGGCGGAGGCCTGAGGTTCCGTTCAGACGGGCACGCCCGCCAGCGCTTCATCAAAGCGCGCCGCCACGCCTCGCTCGCCCAGCAGGTCCTCCAGGGCCGTCATGAGGGCCCGGTACGGTGCGGGGCGCGCGGCCTCGCCCATCAGGCCCAGGCGCCAGATCAGGCCCGCGGTGGGACCCAGCCCACCGGTCACGCTGATCTCGCGCCGCCGCAGGGCTGCGCGGATGCCCGCGTCGTCAAAGCCCTCTGGCAAACGCAGGGCGAGCACAGTCGGCAGCCGTTCGGCCTCCCGCTGAACGTACGGAGAAAAGCCCAGCGGGGCCAGCGCGGTCTGAATCGCCGCGCCCATCTCGCGCACGCGGCGTTGCCGGACCGTCATGCCCTCGTCCAGGGCCGCCCGCAGCGCCGCGTGAAAGGCAAAATGCAGGTTTACCGGCACGGTGTGGTGGTAGGCCCGCCGTGACCAGTAGTCGCGCAGGCCCTCGAAGTCGCAGTACCACAGCGGGGTGGGCGTACGCCGGGCGGCAAAACGGGCGAGTGCGCGCTCGCTGATCGCCACCGGTGCCACGCCGGGCGGGGCCGAGAGGCACTTCTGCGCGCCGGTGTACGCGTAATCCACGCCCCAGCCCTGCATGTCGAAGGGCTGCATCCCGGCGGTGGTCACGGCGTCCACGGTGAGCAGCGTGTCGGTGCCGCGCAGCAGCTGAGCGATCTCGGGCACCGGGTTCAGCACGCCTGTACTCGTCTCTCCGTGAACCACCGCGACCATCTGTACGCCGCTCAGCTGCGCGGCCACGTCCTCCACGCGGACGGCCTGTCCGTGGGGAGCGGTGACCACGCGCACCCGCGCGCCGTAGCGTTCAGCCATCTCCGCCATGCGCGCGCCGAAGCTGCCGTTGACGCACACCAGCACCTCGTCGCCGGATTCCACCAGATTGGCGAAGCCCGCCTCCATGCCCAGGCTGCCGGTGCCCGACAGCAGCGCGGTGAAGGTGTCCGGGGCCGTGCCGTACATGGTGCGCAGATCCGCCTGAATCTCATCGTTGATGGCGAAGACCTCGGGGTCCATGTGCCCCAGCATGGGCCGCAGCAGGGCCGCCACGGCGCGCGGATGCAGCGGGGTGGGGCCGGGGGTCAGCAGCACATGCTCGGTGGGCGCGGAATCGGACATGCCTCCCAGCGTAGCGACTTTCGGGCCCTACCGCAATCATGTTGCGGAAGTCTGGATATACAATCTGTTTACCGCCATAAGATTGCCAAGATATCCTCTAGAAAGGTTACAAATTGCGTATTACGGGGTCCAGGACCCCATTTGGTCTCGCGTCACTTCTCATGTTCCGGAAATCACTAGGATTCGGGGCATGATCTCCTCTGCCCCGTCTGCGCCGCTGCGCGCTGTGCTGTTTGACCGCGACGACACCATCGCCTACACCGACCCCAGCGTGTACGGGGAGGCGGCGCGCTGGGCGGCCCGGCGTTTTGGCCTGGACACGGACGCGGTGCAGCGGGCCCTGACCCGCCAGTGGCACGAGCGGGCCTTCACGTGGTGGGATCTGCGCACGCCCCAGGACGAGGCCCACTTCTGGAACTCCTACGGAGAGGAGCTGATGGACCGGCTGGGCCTGTGCCGTGAACATGCCGCCGAGTTTCTGGGAACCTATCCCTACGAGCGCTACATGAAGCCGGTGCCCCAGGCGCGGGAGGTGCTCGGCACCCTGCGCGCACGCGGCCTGAAGATCGGCGTGCTGAGCAACACCCTGCCCAGCATCGACCGCACGCTGCAGGCGCTGGGACTCGCGGACCTGGTGGACGTGGCGGTGGCGACCTGCGCGCTGGGCATTCACAAACCCGAGGCCGGGGCCTACCTGCACGCGGCGCGCGAACTGGGCGTGCGGCCCGACGAGGTGCTGTTCGTGGACGACCGGGCCGAGAATGTGGACGCGGCCCGCGCGCTGGGCATGCCGGCTGCCCTGATTGACCTGCGCAGCGAGCAGCCCGGCGCGCTGCACCGCCTGAGCGACGTGCTGGGCGTGGTGGAGGCGTGGGGGGCCAGCGCGTGAGCGGCGTCCCGGTGATCGACGGACATCTGGACCTGGCCTACAACGCGCTCAACGGGCGCGACCTGACGCTGACGCTGGACGTTCTGCAGTCGGGTGACCCGGTGGCGGGGCAGACCGCCACGGTCACCTTCAGTGAGCTGCGCGCAGCGGGAACGCGGGTGTGCCTGGGCACGCTGTTCGCCCTTCCCCATTCTGCCGACGCGCCGGGAGGCTACTGCGACCACGCGCAGGCACGGGCCCAGGCGCTTGCCCAGCTGGAAACCTACCAGCGGTGGGAGGACGGCGGACACCTGCGGCGGCTGCGCTTGGGAAAGGAGGTGGCGGCCCACCTCGCGGGCACGGATCCGGCGCTGGGGGTGGTGCTGCTGATGGAGGGGGCCGACCCGGTCCGGGACGCGGACGATCTGCCGTTCTGGATAGACGCCGGGGTGAGGATGATCGGCCCGGCGTGGGGGCGCACGCGGTATGCCGGAGGCACGGACGCGCCGGGGCCGCTGACGGCGGCCGGGCGCGATCTGGTGGCGGCCATGTGTGACCTCGGCGTGACGCTGGACGCCTCGCACCTGGACGACGCGGCGTTCTGGGACGCAGCGGAACTCGGGCCACGCATGGTGGCCTCGCACGCCAATGCGCGCGCGCGGGTGCCGGGCAACCGCCACCTCAGTGACGAGATGGCGCGCGCTGTGGTCGCGACGGGCGGCGTGATCGGGCTGGTCTTTCTGGACACCTTTATCCGGCCGGGCGTCCACGCGGGGGCCAAGGAGGTGGCGCTCGCAGATCTGGCAGACCACGCGCGGCACTACGCGAAGCTGGTGGGCTGGGACCATGTGGCGCTGGGCAGCGATATGGACGGCGGCTTTGGCGCGGAGCGGACGCCGGTGGGCATCGAACGCTACCGCGACCTGCCGCGCTTTCTGGAAGAGCTGCCCGCCGAACACCGGGCGGCGGTGTCGGGCGGCAACTGGGCGCGCTGGCTGACCGCACACCTCTGACCCCGGTTTCTCTCGCCCCGGGTCCGCTACCGTGTGGCACATGACCCTTGCGTCCACCCTGCCCGATGCACGAATTCACGCCTATGATCCCGAGCTTCAGCTGGCCGAAGATGCCCTGCGTGGGGTGGTCGGCGACGCCACCTGGACTTACCCGACCCCGCAGCCGGTGGTGGCGGCCGCACGGCTGAGCCTGCGCGCCGGACCCCAACCAGAGGCCGCACAGGTCACGGAGGCGCTGCCCGGCGAGGCACTGGAGCGGCTGTGGGGCAGCGGAGCCGGGTGGGTGCGGGTCCGGACCCTCCACGACAGCTACCTGGGCTGGGCGCGAGAGGAGGGCCTGGTCCCGCCGCCTGAGGGTGAAGCGCTCACGGTCACCGCTCTGCGTGCCCACGCCTTCGCCGGGCCCAAGGTCAGCCGGTCCCTTGTGGCAGAGCTGTGCCTGGGGGCCCGGGTGGTCCGCGTGCCCGGTGAAGTGGTGGTGGAGGGCGGGCGGCGCTGGGTGCCGGTGGCCCTGCCCGGCGGCGCGGCGGCGTGGGTGCAGGAGGTCACGCTCTCGCCCATTCCAGAACCCGACGTGGCGGCGCTGGCGCTGCGCTTTCTGGAAGCGCCGTACGTGTGGGGTGGGCGCAGCGCGTGGGGGCTGGACTGCTCGGGGCTGACCCAGCTGGTGTTCCGGGCGTTCGGACGCCCGCTGCCACGCGACGCCGACCAGCAGCAGGCGGCGCTGGAATCCGTGGACGCTCCGCAGCGCGGTGACCTCGCCTTCTTTCCCGGTCATGTGGGGCTGATGCTCGATGACCGGCGCCTGGTACACGCCAATGCCACCCACATGCGCGTGACGGTGGAAACGCTGGGCGAGGGTGTTTACGGCCGGCAACTGGCGGCGGGCTGCACCGGCTTCGGGCGGTGGACGGCATGAACCTGAGCTGGGAAACGCTGGAACTGCACACCGCCCAGCCCTTTGGCATCGCGCGCTGGACCCACAGCAGTTATCCGCGGACCTTCGTGACGCTGGAAGACCGTGGCTTCGTGGGACGCGGTGAGGCGGCTCCCAACGCCTTTTACGGAGAGACGCGCGGCACGGTCGAGGCGGTGTTGCCGCTGCTCGCCGGGGCACTGGAAGACCCGTGGGACTGGGATGGGCTGAACGCCCGGCTCTCGGCACGCATGCCCCAGGGCCACCCCAGCGCCCGCTGCGCGCTGGAGATGGCGGCGCTGGAATGGTGCGCGCAGGCGGCGGGGGTGCCGGTGTGGCGGCTGCTGGGCCTCTCACCCACCGCGCTGCCCCACAGCAGTTACACGGTCAGCCTCGCCGAACTGCCCGAGATGCGGCGCCAGGCGCGCGAGGCTGTGGCGGCGGGGCACACGGTCCTCAAGGTCAAGCTGGGCACCCCATACGACGAGCAGATCGTAACGGCGCTGCGTGAGGAGGCGCCGTCCGCAGCGCTGCGGGTGGATGCCAACGCCGCGTGGTCGCGCTCCCAGGCCCGGCGCATGCTGGACGTGCTGGATGACGCCCGCGTGGAACTGCTGGAACAGCCGCTGGCGGCGGCGGACCTTGATGGACACGCCGGCCTGCGCGCGGTCTCGCGGGTGCCGGTGGTCGCCGACGAGAGCCTGCACCACGTCCGCGACGTCGTGGAACTGGCCCGGGCCTTCGACGGCGTGAACCTCAAGCTCGCCAAGCTGGGCGGCCCCCTGCAGGCGCTCGCCGCGCTGCGGCTGGCCCGTGCCCACGGCCTGAGCGTCATGATGGGCTGCATGATCGAGAGCAGCCTGGGCATTGCGGCGGCCGCACACCTCGCGGGCCTGTGCGACTGGGCCGACCTGGATGGAGCGCTGTTGCTCGCCGACGATCCGTTTGCGGGACTGAACTGGACGGCGGGCGAACTGCAGCGTCCCACCGCGCCGGGCTGGGGCGTGACCCGCACGTGAGCGTGCGGGTCGCCATCGTGGGCTGCGGCAACCGCGGCGGGGACGTGTACGCCCGGCATCTGGCAGAGCAGGGCGCGGCCGTTACCCATCTCGTGGAGCCGAATGTGGCCCGGCGGAACGAGGTCGCCGCGCGGTTCGGCCTCGGGACAGAGGCCTGTTTTGATCACTGGGACGATTTTTTCGCGCTGGGGCGGGTCGCCGACGCGGTGGTGATCGCCACGCCGGATGACGGCCACGTCGCTCCGTGCGTGGCGGCACTGGCACTGGACTACGACGTGTTGCTGGAAAAGCCGGTGTGCCTGGACGAGGCCGGCCTGGACGCGCTGCTCGCCGCCGAGACTGCCTCGGTGGGGCGGGTCACGGTCTGTCACGTGCTGCGTGCTACCTCCTTTTTCCGGGAGATCCGGCGGGTACTGGAGACCGGCGCGTTGGGGACCCTGATCGGCATTCAGCACGCCGAGAACGTGGCGCACTGGCACTACGCGCACTCCTTCGTGCGCGGCAACTGGCGGGCCTCCCCCCCGGCGGCCCCGTTTCTGCTTGCCAAGGCATGTCACGATCTGGATCTGCTGCGCTGGTTCGCGGGCGCTCCTCCCCGCCGGGTCCACAGCGCCGGAGGGCTGCACCACTTTCGCCCCGAGCACGCGCCGCCGGGGGCCACCGACCGCTGCGTGACCTGCCCGGTGGTGGGCTGTCCCTCGGACGCCCGGCAGATCTACGCCCGCTTCGCGCCCGACGAGTGGCCCAGCAGCGTGCTGACGGGCGGGGGCCAAAGCGTGCAACACGCGCTGGAAACCGGCCCGTATGGCGAGTGCGTCTATCTGGGCCACAACAACGTGGCCGACCATCAGGCCGTGACCGTTGAATTTGAAAATGGTGTGACCGCGCAGCTCACGGTAAGCGCTTTCACCCACAACAACACCCGCACCCTCAAGCTGCTGGGCAGCCACGGTGAGCTGCGCGGTCATATGGAGACTGGCGAACTGGAACTGCATGATTTTAGAACGATGGAGGTGCAGCGCTGGAGCGCGGCCTCTTCTGGCCGCCACGGAGGCGGGGACGCCGGACTGGTGGGCGCGTGGCTGACCGCCCTGCTTAGGCAGGGGCCGGTGCCGACATCGCTGGCGGAGTCCCTCGATTCGCACCGGATGGCGTTTGCGGCGGAGCGGGCGCGACTTGGGAACTAGTAAGTGAAATGATTCACGATAAAACTTGCTCGTGAAACTTAGTGCTCATTTAGGCGCGCGGCGCTCCAGCCGTCTGCGGTCCGGGTCAGCTCGGTCAGTGCGGCGTTGGCGTGTGTGAAGGTGCCGGCCCGCCAAGTTTCTACCGGCGGAGCACGCAGCAGACGAATCAAAACCGCGATCAGAGCGCCCCCGTGCGACACGACCACCGGCGTACCGGAGCCGGCGAGTACAGGGGCCAGCGCCGCCGTGAAGCGGTCGGCCACCGCCTCCAGACTCTCGCCCCCGGGAAAGGCCACGCTGCCGCCCGGACGCAGCAGCTCCTGCGCATGCGTCCGGAGATCGGCGTAGGGCCGGCCCCGCCACGCGCCAGGGTCGATTTCCTGCAGACCGTCCAACACGGTCACCGGCACGCCCAGGGCCTCGGCGAGTGGGGCGGCCGTCTGCTGGGCCCGGCAGTAACTGCTGGCATACACGCGCGGAGCATCGGGGTTCAGCGCCAGCACGCGGCGGGCCAGGGCGTGGGCCTGGGCATGGCCCTCGTCGGTCAGCGGGTCGTTGCGGCTGTCCGCACCGCGCAGAATGCCCGCAACGTTCCCGGTGGTCTGGCCGTGGCGGGCCAGAAGCAGGCGCCCGGGAGTCATGCCCGGCTTCCCGTCCGGGTGCGGTGGTCGCCGCACGCGGTCGGCATGGTGGGCCGTCCGGCCCACCATGCAAAGTGGCTCAGGGTCAGAGGCGGGGTGGCGGGCGCAGGCACACGGGGCAGTCTAGCGGTCCCCGCGGCCTTGAGACGGCCGTCTGGCACACCGTGTTCCCCCCTGCGATCACGGTACGTGTTCACCGTCTCCCCTATCCTGTGGGACGTGCATTTCGATGACCTGCCCGTGCTGCCGACCACGCCCGGCGTGTACCTCTTTCGCCGGGGGGGCGTGCCGATCTACATCGGCAAGGCCAACAACCTCCGCTCGCGGGTGGGACAGCACTTCAAGGCCGGGGGCAAGAGCGGCAAGTTCACGGCGCTGGCCGAGTCGCTGGAGTTCATCACCGCCCGCAACGAGGTCGAGGCGCTGGTGCTGGAAGCCAACCTGATCAAGCAGCACCGCCCCCACTACAACGTTACCCTCAAGGACGACAAGCACTACCCCTTTCTCAAGCTGACCAACGAGGCCTTTCCGATGCTGGTGGTCACGCGGCGGGTGCTCAAGGACGGCGGGCAGTACTACGGACCGTACCCGGATTCCTCGGCGGTGCGGCGGGTCAAGCACCTGATCGACACCATGTTTCCGCTGCGCAAGAACAGCGGCCTGCCCATGCAGAAAAAGCCGCGCCCGTGCCTGAACTATCACATGGGCCGTTGCCTGGGGCCGTGCGTGGACGCCGCCGACCCGGCCGAATACGCCCGCGTGGTCGAGGACGTCAAGGCGCTGCTGGAGGGCCGCGCCGCGCCGGTGATCGCGCGGCTCAAGGACGACATGGCCGCCGCCGCGCGCGGACAGGACTTCGAGCAGGCCGCCCGCTTGCGCGACCGGGTGCAGGCGGTGCAGAAGCTGTTCGGCACCGAGCAGCACGCCTTTGTCAGTGACGAGACCGACCTGGACTTTCTGGGGGTGGCGCAGGCCGGGGAATACGCCATGGTGCAGCTGTTCCGCATGCGCGGCGGGCGGGTGGTGGGCCGCGACAAGCGCTTTCTCACGAACGCGGCAGAGGGCTCGCCCGGCGAGATCGTGGGGGCCTTTGTGCAGGACTATTACACCCAGGCCACCCACGTGCCGCCGCTGATCCTGCTGCCGGCCGAGTTCGAGGACGCGCCGCTGTGGAGCGAATTCCTCAGCGAGAAGGCCGGGCGCAAGACCGCCATGCGCACACCCAAGCGCGGCGACAAGGTGGATCTGGTCGAGATGGCGCGGCGCAACGCCCAGAACGGGCTGGATTCCGAGATGGCGCTGCTCGAGCGCCGCGGCGACCATCCCGGCCTGGACGCCCTGCGCGAGGTTCTCGCCCTGCCCGACCGCCCGTGGCGCATCGAGGGCTACGACAACTCCAACCTGTTTGGAACGAACATCGTCTCGGGCATGGTGGTCTTCGAGGGCGGACGCTCGCGGCGTGGAGAACACCGCCGGTTCAAGGTCAAGGGACTGGACCACCCCGACGATTACACCTCGATGAAGCAGACGGTGTACCGGCGCTTTACTGGTAGCCTGGCGGACAAGCTGCCGCTGCCCGACCTGATCGTGATCGATGGCGGACGCGGACAGGTCAACGCCGCACTGGACGCGCTGCGCGAGGCCGATCTGCACGTGCCGGTGGTCGGCCTCGCCAAACGTGAGGAGCGCATCATCCTGCCCGGCCGGTACGGAGCGCAGTGGTGGCTGGAAACCGGCAGCGAGGTGGGCGTGGAGCGCGAACTGCTGCTCGCGCGCACCCACCCGGCGCTGCGCATGCTGATCGCCGTGCGCGACGAGGTGCACCAGTATGCCATCACCTACCACCGCAAGCTGCGCGGGCAGGACATGCTGCGCAGCGTCTTCGACGACCTGCCGGGCATCGGTCAGAAACGCCGGGACGCGCTGCTCGAGCAGTTCTCCAGCCTGGAAGACCTCGCGGCCGCCAGCGTCGAGCAGATCGCCGCGGTGCCGGGCATGAATGCGCGGGCGGCCCGCAGCGTCAAGGAGTTCCTGATCGAGAGAACCGGGTCCAGCGCGGCGCCGGGTCAGGCCGGGCTTGAGGAGACCCCCACGGTCCCTTGAGTCAACCTTGCAACTGTGGGGCATATCGGCCCGGTCTGCGGCGGGGGCTGGAACACTCCGGGGCATGACCCCTGAACCCGTGAAGAACCAGTACGAGATGCGCGACCCCCTCAGCCAGTATCCGCGCCCCCCGTTTCCCCGCCAGCCTCAGCCCGCGCCGGGCCTGGCGAGCGCCATGGACCCCACCCCCGACCACGGCGAGGACAGCTACGTGGGCTTCGGCCGTCTCAAGGGCCGCCGGGCGCTGATCACCGGGGCCGACTCGGGCATCGGGCGTGCGGTGGCCATCGCCTTTGCCCGTGAGGGCGCCGACGTGGCGCTGAACTACCTCCAGGTCGAGGACTCCGACGCCGAGGAGGTCGTGAAACTGATCGAGGCCGCCGGACGCAAGGCCGTGGTGATTCCGGGCGACCTCAAGGACGAGGCGTTCTGCCGTGCGCTGGTGCAGCAGGCCGTGGATGGTCTGGGCGGACTGGACATCCTGGTGAACAACGCGGGCAAGCAGACGGCGGTGGAGGCCCTCGCCGACCTGAGCACCGAGCAGTTTGACGCCACCATGAAAACCAACGTGTACGCGCTGTTCTGGGTCACCAAGGCGGCGCTGCCTCACCTGCCGCCCGGCGCGAGCATCATCAACACCACCTCGATTCAGGCGAGCGAGCCTTCCAAGAATCTGGTGGACTACGCCATGACCAAGGCCGCCATTGCCAACTTTACCGGCAGCCTGGCCAAGCAGGTGGCCGAGAAGGGCATCCGCGTGAACGCTGTGGCTCCCGGTCCGTACTGGACGGCGCTGCAGCCCAGCGGTGGCCAGCCCCAGGAAAGTGTGACCAAGTTCGGCGAGCAGGTGCCGCTGGGGCGCCCCGGCCAGCCGGCCGAGATCGCGCCGCTGTACGTGCTGCTCGCCTCGCAGGAGGGCAGTTACATGACCGGCAACGTGTACGCCAGCACCGGGGGCAGCCTGTACTGACCTGATCCGTGGTGGGACCGGGAACCGCGCGGCTTTCTCAGGCTGTGCGCTCCGGCCACCGTGGGCGCGTCCACCAGCCCACCGGCAGGCGGAGCCGTGCGAGGGCCAGCCCGGCTCCGGCGAAGGCCACGCTGCCCAGCACATCCAGCGTGTGGTGCGCCCCGATGGCGAGGCGGCCGAGCATCACGGTTCCCAGGCCGGCGGCAAAGGCGGGCCACCCGCGCCGGCTCAGCCACGCCGCCCAGCCGGTGAGCAGGGCCGCGATCAGGGTGTGGTCGCTGGGAAATCCGTTGTCCGCCGCGACGTGGGCCAGCGGGGCGTAGTGCTCGGCCAGGTAGGGGCGTGGATCGGCTACGAGGTGGCCGAACACTGCGCTCAGCGCGGTGGCGAACAGCAGCGAGAAGATCATGCGGGCGAGCAACCCGTAGGTGACCTGCGTCCAGCGCCGCCACAGCAGCCCCACCAGCCCCAGGACCAGCACGAACAGCAGCGCATTGGCGCAGAAGACAGCGGCAGTTCCTAGCACTGGATGGGCCAGGGCGGCCGCGTGCAGGGCGCGTTGCAGGGAATCGGTCATCGGATCCCAGTCTGCGCCCGTCTTCCGTGGCCCTCGCCCGCCAAAAGAAGGAGGCCGCCCGCTTCAAGTGTAGAAGCGGGCGGCGGTGAGGAGCGCGGAGACGACTCACGCGAGATGCAGCCGCACGAGCAGATCGTGGATGCTGGGGCGGGGCCGGGCCTCACGGTCGGATGGAGCCTGGACCCGGTGGATCTGCTGGACCCGGGCCGCTTCCTGCCGCAGGGCTTCGGCGCGTTCCTGACCAAACTGGAGCGAGAGGGCGTTCGGGTTCATGGGAACCTCGGGCAACCGGCCTGCCGCGCTGGCATCCTTGCGCCGGTTGTTCTGCTCCTATGGTGCGCCGCCGCAGGGCCACGCGGCATCCGGCGGGTGGCGCATCGGCGGCTGCGCCAGGTGGCCTATGTCCCGCAGGCAAGCGTTAAGCATCCGGCAAGAACAGACCGGGCGCTGCGGGCGTGTAATGACAGTCATGCTTGCCCACCTGCGCCGGGAGATCGTGCCGTTTCTCAAGGCTCACTGGCGTTCCCTGGCGCTGCTGCTGCTGGGCGTGCTTGTGCCGCTGATCATCGCCGCCAGCCTGACCGAGGATGTCTTCCGCGACGGCGGCTACGCCTGGGACGCCGCCATCCTGGCGTGGTACCGCATGCACCGCACCCTGGCGCTGACGGCGCTGGCCAGCGGGCTCGCGGTGGTGGGCGGCGTGCGGGTGCTGCCTTTTCTCGCGCTGGGAATCGCCCTGCTGCTCGCCCGGGCGGGGGCGCGGATTCATGCGTGGTACCTCGTTTTTGCGCTCACGGGGGCCACCGTGCTGAACGTGCTCGCCAAGGTGATCTTCCAGCGCCCCCGCCCCGATGAACTGGGCGCGGTGCTGATCGAGCCGGGATTCAGTTTTCCCAGCGGTCATGCCATGGCCAATGCCGCCTTTGGTCTCGCACTGGGCCTGGTGTTCTGGCGTTCGCGGGCCGGCTGGCCGGTGGCCGTGCTCGGTGTGCTGTGGGGAGTGCTGCTTGCCGCCAGCCGCAACTATCTGGGCGTGCACTACCCCACCGATGTGATCGTGGGCTTCCTGAGCGCTGCGGCCTGGGTCTACGGCCTGTACATGCTGATGGCCCGGCGCTGGCCGGAACTGCGCCGCTCACCGGGCGGCCGCGACGACACGATGAAGGGTGGAAAGAAGGAGCGGGTGGGCTGAGGGGAGAGAAGTCTCTTCTGCAACGTCTCTGTGTGCTTATTGTCTTGTGATTATATTCACGATAACTTCTGTTCGTGAATTTTTTGTCTGATTGCTTGGATGAAGAAATGAAAGGGCCGCCTCCATATGCACGGGCGGCCCTTCCGTTCCCTGGGTTGAAGCTGTCAGTCGGCTGCTTCGACCGACTGGCCCAGACTGAACGCGGCGTGGACCGCGCGCGTGGCGTCATCCACCTGACTGCCCTCGATGGCCACAGAGACGTTCAGCTCGCTGCTGCCCTGCGAGATCATCAGGATGTTCACGTCGTGCGCGGCCAGCGCCGTGAACATGCGGGCCGAGACCCCCTTCTGGCCCCGCATGCCGCTGCCGACGATGGCAAGCACCGCCACTCCCGATTGCTGGTCCACCTTGAGCTCCCGGCTGACCCCGGCGCGCAGGGCCGAGAGGGTACGCTCGGCGTCGCCGCTCTGAACGGCCAGCGAGACGTTGCTCATGGAACTGCTCTGCGAGACCATCAGCAGGGTGATGTTCTCACGGGCAATCGCGTCGAACACGCTGGCGATGACCTCGGGAATGCCAAGCACGCCTGCCCCACTGATGTTGATGATGGACACCCCGCGGATGGCGGTCACGGCCTTGACCGGCTGCCCGGCCTCATCGTGGGCCTCGGCCTGCACCAGCGTGCCGGGGAAATCGGGGTCGGCCGCGCTCTTGACGCGTAGGGGAATGCCGCTGTCCTGGAGGGGTGTAACGGCCAGCGGGTGCAGCACCTTGGCCCCGAAGTAGGCCAGCTCCATGACCTCGCCGTAACTCAGGATCTCGATGTTGCGTGCGTCCTTGACCACGCGGGGATCGGCGCTCATCACTCCGTCCACGTCCTTCCAGGCCCACACCTCGTTTGCGCCCAGGGCCTTGCCGATGATGGTGGCCGAGAAATCGGTGCCGCCACGCCCCAGCGTGGTGATCGCGCCGCGCTCGGTCTCGCCCATGAAGCCCGAGACGACCGGGGTGACGCCCGCCGCGAGCAGCCCGCTCAGGCGGTCCTTGACCCGCTCGTAGGTGGTGGGCAGCGGCTTGGCATTGCCGAAATGCTGGTCGGTGAGGATGCCCGCCTCACCGCCGGTAAGGTGGTGGGCACGCAGGCCCTGCCCCTCCAGCGCCAGCGCCATCAGCGGGGCCGAGAGCCGCTCGCCAAAAGCCACGATCAGGTCGCGGCTGCGCGGCGTCAGCTCACGCAGCAGGTACACGCCGTAGACCGCCTGGCGCAGCGTCTCGTGCATCTCGCGAATCTCGCGTACGGCGGAGCTGTCGGGGGCCGCGCCCAATTCCTGGGCCGCCCCAAAGTGGCGGGTCCGCAGCGCAGCGATCTCGTCGTTGGCGGCGGCAATGTCCCCGCCCTCGGCGGCGTCCGCCAGGGTCAGCAGGCTGTTGGTCACGCCCGCCATGGCCGAGACCACCACCACCACCCGCACGCCGAGCGTGATGCTGCGGCCTGCCAGCGAGGCGCTGTGGCGGATGGCGCGGGCATCTTGCATGTTGGTCCCGCCGAATTTCATGACCAGGAGGGTGTCGCTCATGCGGCCAGTATGAAGCCGCAGACCGCAGGAGGCTGGGAGGCGTCTGGGCAGCAGACGCTTTCGCCCGTTCCTCAATGCAGCGTATGTTCCCTGGCCGCTACGTGGGTGGGCGGTGGCTGCACCGACAGGGCGGCGGTGACACCCAGCACCAGCGTCAGCATCAGCACCTCGGCTCCCAGGTGGAGCCGGATGCCCTGGTCCCGTGCAAACCAGCAGCGTTAGCGCCACCAGACCCAGCTTGAGCAGCAGCGTGCGCCCGTACGGGGAGGCCAGCAGTGCCTGGACACTTCTCACATGGGTAGACGACATGAACACGCCCGACACGGCCGGACTTACCCGCTTCACGGGAAGACAGCAGCTGAACATCACACCCGCCCGGGCAGGACGGCACCGTCTACCGCCGATGCCGCGCAGGCCAGTGTGTGTTCCTCAGAGCAGCTAAAAGGGCCGGGCCAGAAACCCGTAGGTGCCGGGGCCCACGTGGGCCCCGATTACCGGGCCCATCAACTGGACGCGGCCCTGCCGGACGTTCAGGCCGCTGCGGGTCACCGCCTGACGCATGGCGCTCAGGCGTCCGCTGTCGCGGCCCGCGTGCACGATGGAGACCGAGACGGCCTCGCGGCCAAACTTCTGGCACAGCTGATCGAGCATGTCCTCGGCGGCCTGGTTGGCCCGGATGCGGCGCACGGCCTTGAGTTCACCGTGGTCGAACTGCAGGATGGGACGCACCCCCAGCATGTTGCCCACCAGCGCCTGCGCCCGACCGATGCGTCCGCCACGGCGCAGGTATTCCAGCGAGGCCACGCTGAATTCTGCCTGCATCTGCCCGCGCATGGCCTCGACCGCCTGCCGGGCAGCTTCTCCGTCGCCGCCCGCCTGCAGCACGTCGCGCACCGCCAGCGCCGCCTCGGCCAGCGGCGTGGAGGCCAGCTCGCTGTCAATTACGGTAATGCGCCCGGTCTCGCCCAGGCTCTCGGCGGCCTGACGCGCATTGTTCACCGTTTCGGACAGCTTGCCCGAGAGGTGAATGCTGACCACACCCTCATAGGTGGCGAGCAGCTGCCGGTAGCGCTCGGCGAAGGCGGCGGCGGCCACCGGCGCCGTGGTGGCTGTGCCGCCCGCGCGCATGTGGTCATATACGGCGTCCGGATCGATCTCCTGCCAGTCCAGCAGACGGCGCTCCTGCAACTGCACGGTCAGGGGGATGACGTGCAGACCCAGCTTGAGGGCCTGTTCCGGGGGCAGATCGCAGGTCGAATCGGTCAGGACGGCGTACACAGCACGCATTCTCAGCGAAGGCTCACGCAGCTGTCTGTGCTGTTTTCTGCGCCCGCCCCACCGTTGGGGGGACCTGTCGGGCGGTGCCGCTTACCGTGATTTGTGCGCCATGACGGTCTGCAAGGCCCGCGGCCTCTATACTCCGCAGTCGTGAAGGACAGCAGCCAGGAAAACGCGCCCATGAAAATTGCAGTGCTGTGTCATGCCAGCGCGGGCGGATCGGGCGTGGTCGCCACCGAACTGGGCCTGAAGGTGGCGCGCGCCGGTCATGAGGTTCATTTTGTCGGGTCGGCCCAGCCCTTCCGGCTCTCCGGGCAGGGCGGCATGCGCGGCCCCTATTTTCATCAGGTCAGCAGCTTTGCCTACGCACTGTTCGAGCAGCCGTATCCCGAGCTGGCGGCCGCGAACACCCTGACCGAGGTGATGCTGGAATACGGCGTGGAACTCGCACACGCCCACTACGCCATTCCCCACGCCACGGCCGCCATTCATGCGCGCGCCATCGCGGGCCGGGGCCGGGTGATGACCACCCTGCACGGCACCGACGTGACGCTGGTGGGCGCCGAACCCACCTTCCGCCACACCACCCGCCACGCCATCGAGCGCAGCGACCACGTGACGGCCGTATCGGCCTTTCTGGCTGAACAGACGCATCAAGTCTTCGGCACCGACCGCGAGATCCAGGTGATCCACAATTTCGTGGACAGTGACCGGTTTGTGCGCATCACCGACCCCGAGGTGCGTGCGCGCTTTGCCCACCCGGACGAGGCGCTGCTGGTTCACGTCAGCAACTTCCGGCCGGTCAAGCGGGTCGAGGACGTGGTGCAGGTGTTCGCCCGCGTCGCCAGCGAGATCCCCGCCCGCCTGCTGATGATCGGCGACGGCCCGGACCGCTCGCGCGCCTTCGAGCTCGCGGGTCAGCTGGGAGTCATCGGCCGGACCCACTTCCTGGGATCGTTTCCGGACGTGGAGACCATCCTGGGCATCAGCGACCTGTTCCTGCTGCCCAGCAGCAACGAGAGCTTCGGGTTGGCCGCCCTGGAGGCCATGAGCTGTGAGGCGCCGGTGGTGGCCGCCCGCGCCGGGGGCATTCCCGAGGTGGTCGAGGACGGCGTGACCGGGCTGCTGTCGGCGGTCGGGGACGTCGACGCCATGGCCGACTCGGCGCTGCGCATTCTGCGCGACCGGGAGCTGTACCTCGCGATGGGTGCGGCCGCGCGGCACACGGCGGTGACCCGCTTTCATCCCGGCCTGATTGTTCCACAGTACCTCGCCGCCTACCGGCGAACCCTCAGCGGCCCATCCTGACGTTCACCGCCCTGTCCTCAGTGAAGGGCTGGACCCGCACAGTCCGGCCCACGTCCACCACAAACGCGTTCCAGCCTTTCTTGAGCTCGGCGCGGTAGCCTTTGCTCGCCGTGACGGTCACGTCCCCGCTGACCCAGGTGATGAAGAGCGCGGAGTTCCCGAGCATGGGCGTTACTTCGCGCAGCCCCTCGCCCTCATCGCGGTGGCCGTTGCCGTTGGCGTCCGGATAGATAAAGAGCCTGAGTTCAGCGACCTGCGCGGCGGCGCTGACCTGAACCGGATCGATCACGCCCGGCCACGACACGTTCTGCGGCGAGAGCGGGGCCTGGGCGCGCGCCGCCGGGGCACTTTCAGGCACCTCCAGCCGGAATTGACCGGCGGTGATCGGGGCGCTGACCACCTCCTGCACGGTCTGTCCGAAGGGAGTCACGGCGAACGCGCCGATGCGGCTGCCTCCCGCATTGCCCTCCACCGTGCCCGAGACGGTCAGGGCGGCGGCCGGGGACACGGTGGCCCCCAGCAGCAGCGCGAGAAATCGGGTCTTCATGCCTTCAGTCTACGCCCGGGCCTGATGCGGACATGATCGCAGGTGGGGCCGGGCCGTGCGGCCCTGGGGACGGCAACACGCAGGGAACAGAAAAAGGCCGTCAGCAGTTGCTGACGGCCTTCTCAGAAAAACGGTGAACCTTACTGGCCCAGGGCCGCTTTCACCAGATCGATGATCTCGGGCATGGTGTCGGCGACCGGCACGTTCGCGGCCTTGAAGGCGGCGAGCTTGCTCTCGGGGGTCCCGACGTTGCCCATGATGATGGCGCCCGCGTGGCCCATGCGCTTGCCGGCGGGGGCGCTGCGGCCGCTGATGAACGCCACCACGGGCTTTTTCATGTTCGCGGCGATGTACTCGGCGGCGGCTTCTTCGTCGGCACCACCGATCTCGCCGATCACGACGACCGCGTCGGTATCGGGGTCGGCCTCAAAGAGGGGCAGCACGTCGGCAAAGGTGGTGCCGATGACCGGGTCGCCGCCGATGCCCACGGTGGTGGAGGTACCCATGCCCGCGTCGTTCAGCAGCTTGGCAGCTTCGTACGTCAGCGTGCCCGAGCGGCTGATCAGGCCGATGCGGCCGGGGTTGGTGTAGATCTTGTTGGGCATGATGCCCACCTTGGCTTCCCCGTTGGTGACCAGGCCGGGGCAGTTGCCGCCGATCAGGCGAATGCCCTCGCCGCCGGCCGCGCGGTTCTCGGCGTCCAGCGCCTTGACTTCCTGCACGGCCTTCATCATGTCCACGGTGGGCACGCCCTCGGTGATCAGGATGATCAGGGGAACGCCGGCGTGGGCGGCTTCCAGCACGGCGTCGGCGGCGCCGGCAGGCGGCACGAAGATGATCGAGACGTTGGCCCCGGTCGCCTTCTTGGCCTCGGCCACCGAGTTGAACACCGGCCAGCCCTCGAAATCGGTGCCGCCCTTGCCGGGCGTGACGCCCGCGACGACCTGGGTGCCGAATTCCTTCATGGCGCGGCTGTGGCTTGCGCCCTCGCGGCCGGTCATGCCCTGCACGATGACCTTGCTGTCCTTGTTGACGAGAATACCCATTACTTGTTCGCCTCCTTGGCGGCTTCGGCGGCGGCGTCGAACATGTTAGGGAACATCTGGATCAGCGGGCTGTTGACCTCGGCGAGCAGCGCCTTGGCCTCCTCTTCCGCCGTGCCCGCGATGCGCATGCGCACCGGCTTGGTCAGGATGCCCTCGTTCAGTGCCTGGATGACGCCCTTGGCAACCTCATCGGCGCGGGTGATGCCGCCGAAGATATTGATGAAGATGGCCTTGACATCGGTGTCCTTGCTGACGAGCTTGACCGCGTTGTACACGATCTCGGCCTTGGCGCCGCCCCCGATGTCCAGGAAGTTGGCGGGCTTGGCCCCGGCGCGGTTCACCACGTCCAGCGAGGTCATCACGATGCCGGCGCCGTTGCCCAGCACGCCCACATTGCCGTCGTCGAGCTTGACGTAGGCGAAGCCGTACTTGCTCGCCTCGATCTCCAGGGGATGCTCGGCTTCCAGTTCGCGCCAGTCGGCGAGGTCCTGGTGGCGGTACATGGCGTTGTCGTCGATCTCGAACTTGGTGTCCAGGGCGATGGGCGTGCCCGACTCGTCCACGAACAGGGGGTTGATCTCGACGAGCACGGCGTCGCGCTCCAGGGCGGCGCGGCTGAGCTTGACCATCATGTCGGCGATCTTGTTCAGGTTGCCCTTGAAGCCGGCCTTGATGGCGACCTCACGGGCCTCGTAGGGACGCAGGCCGGTGACGGGGTCGACGCGGTGGTGGATGATTTTCTCGGGGGTGGCGGCGGCCACTTCCTCGATTTCCATGCCGCCCTCGGCCGAGGCCATCAGGGTGAAGCTCTGGACGTTGCGGTCCACGATCATGCCGATGTAGTACTCGACGCCGGCATCGATGTCGACGGCCTTGGTGACGAGCACCTTGTTGACAGTCAGGCCCTTGATGTCCATGCCCAGGATCTTCTCGCCGTTCTCGAAGGCCTTGTCCTCGGTGGGGCTGAATTTCACGCCGCCGGCCTTGCCGCGCCCGCCCACGTGCACCTGGGCCTTGACGACCACCGGCTGGCCGTAATCACGCGCGATCTGACGCACTTCGTCGGGGGTGCGGGCGACCTTGCCCTCCTGCACGTTGACGCCAAACTGGCGCAAGATCTCCTTGCCCTGATATTCGTGAAGTTTCACGTTGGTCCCTCCTTGGGGGTGGGGTGGCCTTGAGCGGCCTGATATTGCTTTGTCCCGATAGAGGAGTATAAGCGTCCCAGCGATTTCCGCGCCGCGTTGTCTCCGGGATGGAGACAGGGGCGGCGAACGGCACGGTCCGGAGCGGGGCGGGCATGTTAGCGTCGTCGTCATGAACCGACTGGAACAGGTCAGAGACGCCCTGAAGGGGGCGGGGGTGGACGCGCTGTGGGTGAGCCATCCGGCCAACGTACGGACCCTTACGGGCTTCACGTCGCCGGCAGACGGCAAGGTGCTCGTCACGGCGGACGCCGCCACGCTGTACACCGACGCCCGCTACACGGTCCAGGCCCAGCAGGAATCGGCCATTCCACAATTCATTGCGCGCCCCCCGGAAACGTACCGCCACGCCGCCGCCGCCGTGGCGGGGGGCCGGGTGGGCTTCGAGGCCGACCATCTGACGGTGGCCGGCCTCGAAGAGCTGCGCACGCACTGGCCCGAGGCCGAACTGGTGGCCCTGAGCGGCGTGGTGCAGGAACTCCGGCAGATCAAGTCTGCAGGGGAGTTGGAAGCCATCCGCGCGGCGCAGACCCTGGCCGACCGGGTCTTTGCCGAGGTGCGCCCAATGATCCGGGCCGGGGTCCGCGAACTGGACGTAGCCCTGGAGATCGAAAACCGGCTGCGTCAGGCAGGAGCCACCGCTGCCTTCGACGTGATCGTGGCGAGCGGGCCGCGCGGCGCGATGCCGCATGGCGTCGCCTCGGAGCGGGTAATTGAAGCCGGCGAGCTGGTGACCGTGGACATGGGCGCGCGCCTGAACGGATACAACAGCGACATGACCCGCACGGTGGCGGTCGGAGAACCGTCCGGGGAAATGCGCCGGGTCTACCGCGCGGTGCTGGAGGCCGAACAGGCCGCCGTCGCCGCCGTGAAACCCGGGATGCGGGCCGCCGAGCTGGACGCGATTGCCCGCGACATTCTGGCCGGCCACGGGCTGGGCGAGGCTTTTGCTCACTCGCTGGGCCACGGAGTCGGGCTGGAGGTTCACGAAGGACCGGGGCTGCGCGGCACCAGCGAGGACGTGCTGGCGGCGGGCATGGTGATCACGATCGAACCGGGCGCGTACCTGCCGGACGTGGGGGGGGTGCGCATTGAGGACCTGCTGCTCGTGACCGAGACCGGACATGAGGTCCTGAGCCACGCGCCCAAGGAGGACGTTTGAAGGCGCGGGCGCTGGCCCTGGCCGCGCTGCTGCTGGGCAGCTCGGCGTGGGCAGCGGGCACCTACCGGGTCCGGGCGGGCGACTCGCTGTGGACGGTGGCCCGCGCCCACGGCACGACCGTGACGGCCCTGCAGCGGGCCAACCCCAGCGTGCGGGCCCGGGCCCTGCGCGTCGGGCAGCGGCTGCACTTGCCGGGACGCACATCGGCGGCGCGGGGAGCGACCTCCGCTGCGCTGCAACGCGGCCACGCCGTGTACTACGGCGGGCGTCCGAACCGGCACACCCGCATGACCGCCGCGCACCGCACGCTGCCGCTGGGCAGCTGGGTGCGGGTGACGCAGGTGGGCAGCGGCCGCAGCGTGGACGTGCTGATCAATGACCGCGGGCCCTTCGGCCATCCGGCGCGTGTGATTGACCTGTCGCGCTCCGCCGCCGCCTCGCTGGGCATGCTGAGCCGGGGCATCGTGCCGGTCACGGTCCGGGTGCTGTCCACCCCCTGAGTGGCCCTGCCGACTGGATGGGGGCGGTCTTCCCACATTCTGTCCCCGGACGCCGGGTGACTGCGCGGGCGCTCCCAGGCCGGGGATGTTAGAATCGTTCGGGTTTCAACCACACGGTTCAAATTTGCAGTTGAGCTTCACCCCGAGGAGGATGGTTTTAATGACGATGGAAACGGCACTGCTGACCCTGGACACGCTGGCGAAGTACCTCAAGGAAAAAGAGGTCCAGCTCGATATGGAAGAGAACAACGGCCAGCGCTTTATCCGCATGGGCTGGCGTTTTGAGATGGGCGACGCCGCCGTGCTGGTCAGCGTCAACGACGGTCCGAACAACACCTCGCGTCTGGAAGTCACCTGCGTGACCCAGAAGCAGTACGGGGATCGCCGCGACGAAGTGGTCAACATGCTCAACGACCGCAACCGCGAGCGCGCCTTTGCCCGCAGCATCGACGCCGACGGCAACGTCTGGCTGGAGTATGTGGGCTTCTACCCCACCCTGGCCGAAATGCCCCAGGAAACCTTCGACACGCTGTTCGGCGGCGTGCTGATGCACTTCCAGGACGATTACGCGACCCTGGAAGGCTTTGTACCCGGCCCGCAGCTGCAGCAGCCTCAGGCCTGAGGATACCGGTGTAGCAAGAGGGGGCCGTGCCAGGTGCACGGCCCCTCTGCTGTACTCAGGGGGCGGAGACCCGCCGCCCCCACCGTGATGTCCGTCAGGAACGCTGCGCCCGCAGCTCCTCCAGCCGCGCCACGTAGCCTTCAAGCGTGCGGAAGGTGGCCTGCACTGGCTCGGGCGAGAGCATATCTACGCCGGCTTCCCGCAGGGCCTCAATGGGGTCAAGGCTGCCGCCGGATTTCAGGAAGCGCAGGTAACGTTCACGCGCGGCGTCGGGCTCCTCGCCAAACTGTTCAAGCAGCTGGTGCGCGGCGCTGATGCCGGTGGCGTACTGGTAGGCGTAGAAATTGGCGTACAGGTGGGTGGAGAACTGAGCCCACAGAATGCCGCTGCGCTCACGGTCCATGGTCACGCCGTCTCCGTATCCCTGCTGCAGCAGGTCGGCGGTCAGCGCAATCAGGTCCGGGGCGCTGAGGGTGCCCCCCGCTTCCACGCGGCGGTAGCATTCCAGCTCAAAGGCGGCGAGCGTCGGCATGATGAAGAAGTAGCGGTGGAAGTTGGAAAGCGCCTCCTCGATCACGGCGACCTCGAACTCGGTATCCCCCGTCTCGCGGGCACGGCGCAGCAGGTGCTGGCGGACCATCGCCTGATTGAAGTTGCTCGCGACCTCGGCGTGGAACAGGGTGTAACGCGGCACGCTGTAGGGGTGCTCGCGCTGGGAAAGCAGCGAGTGCATGGAGTGCCCGATCTCGTGGGCCAGGGTGCTGTAGCTGCTCAGGGTGCCGTTCCAGGTCATGAAGATGTAGGGCTTGACGCGTCCTCCACCGTTGCTGTAGGCGCCCTGGCGTTTGCCGTCGTTCTCGGCGTAGTCGACCCAGCGTTCGGTGGTCAGTCCGGGAAGCATGTCTTGTATATATTCTGGACCCAGAGGGGCCATGCCCTCGGCAATCCAGTCCACGGCCTGACGGTAGGTCACGGGTCGGGGCGGGACCAGCGCGGCCTTGACATCGAACTCGCGCAGCTCGGGCAGACCCAGCCAGTCCCGGCGCACGCGCCAGTAGCGGTGCCACACCGGGGTATGGGCGCGGTAGGTGTCGAGCAGCGTGGTCACCACCTCGGTGGGAATGCGGTCCGGGGACAGCGAGGCCGTGATGGCGTCCGGGTAACGGCGGGCGCGGGCCAGAAAGACATTCTGGCGCACGTTGGTGGCGTACATGGCGGCCTGGGAATGACGCACGGCGAGGTGGGCATCGGCGTAGTTCTCCCAGGCCCCGCGGCGGACCTCGCGGTCGGGGGCCGAGGTCAGGCGGTCCACGTTGCCCTGGGTCACCGGCTCTCCCCCGGCGGTACCGAAGCGCAGGTCCATGTTCGCGAGGGCCGGGTGAATGCCGCGCTCGGAGGCGAAGGGGGCCTGCAGCGCTCCGAGCAGTTCCTCGACCTCGCCGCTGCGAACGTGCGCCCTCTCCCGCAGGATGCGCTCCAGCCGCACCCGCTGATCGGTGAAGTCGGGCCGGGACAGCCAGCCCTCCACCGCGGCGGCCCGGTCAAGAACTTCGGGGCGAAAGAAGGCCGTCACGCTGCCGTACCGGGCTCCCAGGGCGCTCGCGCGGTCGCGGCGGGCGGCAGCCACGGCGTCGCGCCCGTCCACGCTGGCGGTCATGCCCGCGTAGGACATGAAGCGGGCCAGCTGCAGTTCCACGCGGTCCGCGGCGGCGAGGTAGGCGAGCAGTCCCTCCGGGCTTCCAAGCTGTCCCGCATGGGCAGCCAGGGCGTCAATGCGGGCGGGCAGCGCTCCGGCCTCGGCCTCCCAGGCGTCGGGGGTGGCGTACAGGGCCTCGAGATCCCAGGTCTGTTCTCGGGGCACGTCGGCACGGGCAGGAAGGCTTCCAGCTTGGATTGTGGTCATGGTCTGGAGGCTAGCATCTGCTCACGTTCTCGCCCGGTATGGCGGGACTACAGTGGTCCGGATGAATGGACGGACCCCCCTGTGACGACCACCGCAACGACCCTCCCGGCGCCGGGCCTCGGGGCCATGCTGCGCTTGCCCCACGCCGTTGGACTGGCCCTGAGCGTGTTTATCCTGGGCTTCGGCCTGTCGCTGGCCGTGCCGTACATGGCGCTGTACGCCGTGAACCGCGCGGGCATGACCCCGCTGCAGCTGGGCACCTTCCTGACCGTGAGCGCCATCAGCGCTGTGGGGGTCGCCACGCTGCTCGCGCGTTGGTCCGACCGCCTGCCGAACCGCAAACCCATCGTGCTCGCCACGCTGGCGGCGGGGGCGGCGGCCTACGCCCTGATCAGCGTCACGCCCCATTTTTCTGGACTGCTGGCCATTGGGGCGCTGCTGCTGTCGCTGGGGGCCGCCGCTTTTCCGCAGGTGTTCTCCTTTGCCCGCGCCAGCCTGCAGGATGTGCCGGCTGACCTGGCCGACCGCGCCATGACGGTGCTGAGGTCGGTGTTCAGCCTGTCGTGGGTGGTCGGCCCCGGCCTGGGAGCCGCGATCCTCGTGGGCGCCGATTACCACGCCGTGTTCCTGAGTGCCAGCCTGTGCTTTGCGCTCGCGGCACTGCCACTGCTCCGCGTGCCGGGCCGCCGTCCCCAGCCCAACACGGGCACCACCCCCGTGGCGGACCGTCCCCGCCCGGGCAACCGCTCCGCCATTGCCTGGGGAGCGCTCGCCTTCGTGCTGTACGGCATGAGCATGCAGATGGGCATGGCGATGTTTCCGCTGTTCATCACCAAGACCCTGGGCGGCAGCGGCAGCGAGGTCGGCTTTCTGGTGGGGCTGTGCGCCCTGCTGGAAATTCCCGTCATGCTCGCCCTGGTCACGCTGCGCCGCCTGCCCGGCGTTCCCGTCCTGATCGCGGCGGGCATGGGGCTGTTCGTGGCCCATTTTGCCCTGATCGTCGTGGCCGACAGCCTGCCCCTGCTCGTGGCCGCCCAGGTGATCCGCGCCGTCGTGCTGGCGATTCTGGCCGGGCTGGGTATGACCTACTTCCAGACCCTGATGCCGGGGCGCTTCAGCGCAGCCACCACCATGTTCGCCAACACGTCCAGCGTGGGCGGCATGCTCAGCGGCATCACGTCGGGTGCGGTCGCCCAGACCTTCGGCTACCGCAGCGTGTTCGTGGTGTGTGCGGCCCTGACCCTGACGGCCTTCGTGGTCATGACCGCCAACAACCGCCGTCAGGCCCTGGCCCCGGCGGCCTGAGGAGTTCCGCACAGCACCGGGGGCGGAGAAGGGGAAACAGACCGTGTCTTGCTTGCCCGCCCCCGGCCCCGGCCCGGAGACGTTACTTCTGACAGCCGTCGGCGATGGTGGCGACGAGCGCGGCCACGTCCTGGCCGTGGTTGATGGCATTGATAAAGGCGCTGCCCACCACCACGCCGTCGGCCACGGCGGCCACCTGATGGGCGGTACCGGCATCCTTCACGCCGAAGCCCACCGCGACCGGCACCCGCGCGTGTTCACGGGCCAGGGCGAGCATCGCCGGCACCTCGTTCAGGGCCGTTGCCTCCCGTGCGCCGGTCACGCCGGTCACACTGACCGCGTACAGGAAGCCGGTGCAGGCCTCCGCCACCAGCTTCACGCGTGCGGGGGTGCTGGTCGGGGCGATCAGGAAGGTCACGGCCAGGCCGTGCTCGGCGGCCAGATCCGCAATTTCCAGGTCCTGATCCGGGGGCAGGTCCGGAAGAATCAGGCCGTCCACGCCCGCCTCCTGGGCCAGCCGCATGAACTCGCGCGGGCCGACGGCATAGATCGGATTGACGTAGGTCATGACCACGATGGGCGTGTCGTGGCGCGTCCGCAGTTCCCGGACCGCCTCCAGCGTGCGCCGGGTGCTCGTGCCGCCCTCCAGCGCCTGCTCGGAGGCCCGCTGAATGGTGGGGCCGTCGCCCAGCGGATCGCTGTACGGCAGGCCGACTTCCAGAATGTCGGCGCGCTCGAGCAGGGTATCGGCCAGGGCGGGAAAGGCCGCTGCCGAGGGAAACCCCGCCGTCATGAAGGGGATAAAGGCGGCGCGGCCCTGTGCCTGCGCGGCCTCAAAGGCGGCGTGGATGCGCGCCACGCCCCGGGACTGGGTGGCGGTCATGCCCGCACCTCCTGACGCTCGGAGGGTGGAGCCGCGTCTTCCGCCTTCTGCAGCAGCCGCATCACCTCGGCCACGTCCTTGTCGCCGCGCCCGGACAGGTTCACCACGATGATCTGATCGGGCGACAGGGTCGGGGCGAGCTGAACGGCGTGATAGATGGCGTGCGCGCTTTCCAGGGCCGGGATGATCCCCTCCAGACGGGTGAGCAGCTGCAGGCCTTCCATCGCCTGCGCGTCGGTGACGGGCACGTACTCGGCCACCCCGGTGTCGCTGTACAGGCAGTGTTCCGGTCCGATGCCGGGGTAATCCAGGCCCGCGCTGATGCTGTGGGGTGGGGTGATCTGACCCTCGTGGTCGTGCAGCAGGTACATCATCGCGCCGTGCAGCACGCCGGTGCGGCCCCCGGCGACCGAGGCGGCGTGGCGTCCGGTTTCCACCCCCTCTCCGGCGGCCTCGGTGCCGATCAGGCGTGGGCGCTGCTCCTCGGGCAGGTAGGCGTAGGGAGCAAAGATGCCGATGGCGTTGCTGCCGCCTCCCACGCACGCGACGATGACGTCGGGACTGACGCGGCCCTCCTGGGCCTGCAACTGCACCTTGACCTCCTCGCCGATCACCGACTGGAAGTCGCGGACCATCGCCGGATACGGGTGGGGTCCCACGACGCTGCCCAGGATGTAGAAGGTGTCGCGCACATTCGTCACCCAGTCGCGGATGGCCTCGTTGGTGGCGTCCTTGAGGGTGCTCGTGCCGCTGGTTACGGGCCGGACCTCCGCGCCGAGCAGCTTCATGCGAAACACGTTCAGCTCCTGACGGCGGATGTCCTCGACACCCATGTACACCACACAGTCCATGCCCAGCAACGCGGCGGCCGTGGCCGAGGCGACGCCGTGCTGCCCGGCCCCGGTCTCGGCAATCACCCGGCGTTTGCCCATGCGTTTGGCAAGCAGGGCCTGCGCCAGACAGTTGTTGATCTTGTGCGCGCCGGTGTAGTTCTGGTCCTCGCGCTTGAGGTAGATTTTCGCGCCGCCCGCGTGCTCGGTGAGGCGAGAGGCGAGATACAGGCCGCTGGGGCGACCCACGAATTCCTTGAGCAGGCGGTCAAGTTCCTCCAGAAACTCTGGATCGGCCTTGGCGGCGCGGTAGGCGGTTTCCAGCTCGTCCAGGGCCGGGATCAGCGTTTCTGGGACATAGCGTCCTCCGAAACGTCCGAATCTCCCGCGCGCGTCCGGCTGCGGATACTCGGGAAGGGTCAGGGTCATGGCCCCAGCGTAAAAGTTTGGACCCGAACCAATTGTAGGAAACTTAGACAAGTTGTCTAAGTTTAGCTGAGGTCTGGTGTAGGCCGGCGGCTCCAGACCTCCTGCCAGAACGGAATCAGCTCGGAGCCCGTCACCTCCTCGGGCACCAGCCAGCCCAGGCCGCGCGCCAGTTCAGAGAGAACGCGTTCTGGAGATTCACCCGATTCGCGCAGCGTCATGATCGGCGGCGCACCGCCCCGCTTGGCCAGACGCTCGCCCCGGAAGTCGGTCATCAGCGGCACGTGCAGGTAACGGGGAGTGACATACCCCAGCGCTCGCTGCAGAGCGACCTGCCGGGGCGTGGCCGTCCACAGGTCTGCGCCGCGCAGCACGTCGGTCACGCCGCTGTGTGCGTCGTCCACGACCACCGCGAGGTGGTACGCGAACACGCCGTCGTTGCGCTGCAACACAAGGTCCCCCACCTCGGACGGCAGGTCCTGGCACAGAATGGCCCCGGTCCAGGCGTCCGGGACACACACCGTCTCGGCGGGCACCTGCCAGCGCCGTGCAGCGGGGCGCGGATCACCAGGAGCGGAAGCGCTGCGGCAGGTGCCCGGGTACACGGGTTCACTGCCATGCGGAGCCCCGGCACTGTCCTGGATGGCGGCGGCGATCTCGCGGCGGGTGCAGGTGCAGGGGTAGGTGGTGAGGGTGTTCAGGGCGTGTGCGTAGAATTCCAGACGCTCTGATTGTATATATTCCTCATCCCAGTCCAGGCCCAGCCAGTCCAGATCCCGCCGGGTCGCGTCATAGGCCCAGGCCCGCACGCGGCCGGTGTCGAGGTCCTCAAAGCGCAGCAGATGCCGCCCGCCGTGGGTGCGGGTGTGCAGCCACGCGAGCAGGGCGGTGCGGGCATTGCCCAGGTGCATTCCCCCGGTGGGGCTGGGCGCGAAGCGTCCCACCATGCGGCGGCTCTTGGTGCTCACGGTGCCGAGGCTAGCGTGTGCTCGGCGGACACGGCCAGCGCGGCACGCTCAGGCGCGGTCACGCAGCCAGGCGAGCAGCAGGTCCTCGACCAGTTCACTGACGCTTTCGGCGGGATCGCCGTCGCCCTTGACCTCACGCCACACCGCCCGCACGGTTTCCTTGCGGACATAGATCGCCTCCACCCGCTCCTCGGTCTCGCCCTTGCGCCGACCGTCGGGTTCCGGGGTGGCCTTGCGAAGTTTGGCCTGCTTGCGGCCTCCCTTCTTTCCGTCCAGATACGCAAAGCGTGCCATCAGTCCCGCACCCTCACAGCAGTTCCCGCGAGAGGGTCAGGATGTCGTTCCAAGCGGTCTCGGCGCGGGCGTCGCGCACGTTGCAGGCGAGCACGCCCAGCTCGGCCGCCTTCTGATACGCGGCGTAGTGGCGGACCAGGGTGTTGCACACGGTCAGGCCCTCGTCGCGCAGGTTCTCGCGAGCCTCCTCTCCGGCGCGGCCCACCGGGGGCACCCGGGTCAGGACCACGCGCGCCTTGCGCCCTGCCTCGCCGTCGCCGCCCAGAAAGTCCAGCAGTTCCCGGGTGGCCTCCAGCTCCAGCGCGCCCGGCCCGCACGGCACCAGAATCACGTCGGCCCGCGTGGCGAGGCGGCGCAGCTCCTTGCGCTTCGGGCGGCCCTCGGTATCGATCAGAACAACGTCGGCGTCGGCCAGCTTCTTCGGCCGCACGTCGTCCGGCGCCAGCACCGGGAAGGCCAGCTCCACCCCGGCGCCGGGGGGCGATCGCCGCGCCCAGCGCAAGCTGCTGCCCACCCGTCCGTCCTCATCGACCAGCACGGCATGCAGGCCGCGCTGGTGAAAGGCCCCGGTCAGGTGAACGGCCAGCGTGCTCTTGCCCACGCCTCCCTTTTCCGATGTGATGGCGATGACGCGGGGCATGACGGGAGCGTACCAGACGCAGCCGAGCGGCGTGTCAGGCCCGCACAGGTCGGCACCAGGGCGGCACCAGGGCGGGCAAAATAGGAGACATGACCGAAGACCGCCTGAACACCCTGATGGACTCCGAGGCGTACTGGACGGCCCTGGCGATGAAGGAACAGGGCAGCCGTTTCTACCGCGCTCTAGGCGAGGCGCTGGACGCCGCCGACATTCCCAACCGCCGCCGGATCTACCAGACCTGGCCCGACGCCCTGTGGGACTTCTACCTGCGCGGCCTGCGCTTGGAGGCCGGGGAAGTGTCGCCGTCGGTGGGGGGATCATCGGGCTGAAAGGTCAGAGCGGCGGCCGCGGCACGGGTCAGGGTGCCGATGGTCTGAAGCACGCTGGAGGGACGCTGCCGGCGCACACGCTGATGCTGGCGGGCCTTGCGGGCCCGGTCCCGCGCGCCGGGGCCCCCGTCCGGCTGACCGATGACGCCGAGAGAAGCGGCGCGGAGGACGGCGAGAAGAGTGCTCAGGACCGTGCGCATGGGCGATGTTCCTTACGGGACGCGGGCGCGGAAGGTTCCCGGCACTAGACTTGGCGGCATGACCGTTACTCCCACCCTGCTGGCCGTGTTCGCCCATCCCGACGACGAGGCGTTTTCCGTCGGCGGCACCCTGACCCACTACGCCCGCCGGGGCGTGCGGGTGCAGCTCGCCTGCGCGACCCGCGGCGAGGCGGGCAAGATCACCGTGCCGGGCATGACCGTGGACGACCTGGGCCAGCAGCGCGAGCAGGAACTGCGTGAGGCCTGCCGCGCCCTGGAGATCCCCGAGCCGGTCTTTCTGGACTTTCACGACTCGGGCCGCTACGAGCGCACCCGCACGAACGATCCGCAGGCGCTGATGAACGTGAACCCGCTGGACGTGGAGGTCGGGCTGCGCGCCCTGATCGCCGAGGTGCAGCCGCAGGTGATGGTGACCTTCGATCCGCACGGCGGCTACGGCCACATCGACCACCTGCAGATTCACCGGGCGGCGGTGGCGGCCTTCTTCAGCACCGGCGTGCTGCCCTACGGCGGCCCGCAGCGGCTGTATTACACCGCCCTGAACGTGGAAGCGGCCCGGGGCCTGTCGCGCATGGGTGAGAATCTGGACCCCGAAGTGTACGGCGTCTCGGACAGCACCGTGGCGGTGCAGATGGACGTCAGCCCGTACCGCGAGAACAAGAAGGCCGCGCTCGCCGCCCACGGCACCCAGATGGGCACCCAGAGCCGCCTGGGCCAGATGTCACAAGAAGAGCGCGAGGAAATGGAGCGGCGCATGCTGAGCCACGAGGCCTTCAGCATCGGGGGCACGCGCACGCCGCTGGTCAACTGGCCGCTGCGTGGCCTGTTCGACGGCGTGCCGGGCTGCGAGGGCGTCGACGGCTGAGCCCCTGGACAACAGGCACTCAGCGGTGGCCCAGACGCTGCGCGGCCTCGGCTGCGGCGTCGGGGCCCCACAGCGCGGCCGCGACATGCAGAGCGGCGTGCAGGGCGGGCAGCCCACCGGGAGCGGTACACAGCCCGGCGTCGGTCACGGTCTCGCCGGCCCGCACGTCCTTCACGCCGTGACCCCACAGGGTATCGGCGAGGTCGGCGGGGCCGCCCACCTCACGCCCGCGCAGCGTCCCCGCCTCGCCGAGCAGCAACAGGCCGCTGCCGCTCGCGCCGGTGGGCAGGGTGACGTGCGCCGCCAGAAACGACCGGAGCAGAGGGTCCCGGGCGGCCTTCTGTGCGCCGGGGCCGCCAGGGATCAGGACAGCAGCCGGCTCGGGCAGGGCGGCGTACAGCACGTGTGGCGTGCTCACCAGACCGCCGGCCGTGACGATGCTGACACGCGAGCGGCTGACGGTTCGCACCGTGTCGGGACCGCCACACAGGCGGCATACCGTGACCATGATGCCCAGTTCCAGTTCGCTGACGCCCGCGTAGACGGGAACGGCGACCAGCGGACCCGGAACGGGCAACCCATCGGTGCCCGGCAGACTCATTCGCTGTCGAGGCGCCGCAGACGGTACTCCCGCCGCGCCATGGGCGGGGCCACCACGCCCTCTTCGATCAGGGTCTGTGCGGCGGCCTCGGGCAGGCGCTCGACGCGCAGCAGGTAGGAGCGCAGGCTGTGCGGGCCGTCGAACCGGTGGGGATGCGGGTCCCCCTCGACCAGCAGATCGAGCCAGCGGATCATAGCTCGCGCAGGTCCTCCCACAGCTGCCAGCCCACACCCTCAGGGGTGCCGTCCAGCAGAGGCCCCAGCGCCTGCGAGGCGGCGCTGGCGTCCTCGTGCAGGGCGGCGTTGTCGGGACGCTCCTCGTACACCCGCAGGACCGTGAACTGGTAGAAGGTCTGCGAGGCGGTGGGGTCGCCATTCTCGAAAAAGGCGAACGGCGGATTGACCGTGTCCCACAGCACGTGGGCACTTTCCTGCTCGGCCAAGCCAGGCGGCGAGGGCAGGTCGAGTTCACGGGGCAGATAGTGTTCCAGGTCAATGTCGGCGTCCTGAGCATGCCAGACATAGCCCTGCAGCAGACGGATGGCGGCGCGGCCTCCGGCCTGCGGTTCGGTGGTCCTCACGCCGCACAGCATACCTGCTCGGCGCGGCGGGGCAAGCCGGACCTTCAGGTGGACTCCGGCTGTTCGAGCAACCACAGCGCGTCGGCAGGCCGCCACCCGGCCAGGGATCCGGCGTGCCGGGGATGCAGGGCGCGCAGCACACCCCAGGCACCCGGGATATTCTGGGTTTCCAGCGCCCGCCCCACCGCCCGCCAGACCCCCGCGCGGAAGGGAGTCAGGGCCGGGTCTGCCAGCGCTTCGCGCAGCCAGTGGACGGTGGCCACCGCTGAGTCGGGAGCGGCGTCGGTCAGGGTGGCGCTGGCCTCCAGCGTCAGCAACTGCGCCTGCAGGCCGGGATCGGGCGGCCCGCCGCGCAGCGGAGCCACGCGGCGCAGCAAGGCGTGGGCGCGGTTGAGGTCAGCCAGGGCCAGGTCCGGCTGCCGGGCACGCAGCCGGACCTCGGCGCGCATGGCCCGGGCCTGGGCTTCCTCGTAGGGATGGGCCGCCATCTCCACGGCGCGGGCCACATCTTCCCCGGCTCGTCCAGGGTCCGGCTCGGCCAGGGCACGGCTGAGGTACATGTCGAACAGCAGAATCTTTTCGCGGTCGCTGGCGGGCGGCGCACTCGCCGTCAGCGCGTCCAGGCGGTCGCGGGCGTGGCGCAGATCCGGGTGGTCGTGGTCCGGACCGCTCAGGGGCTGCAGGTAGGCATTGCCCAGTCCGCGCGTCAGGTAGCTCAGGGCCACGCGGTACTCGGTGCGCCGCTGACGGTAGTGCGTCTCGGCCGGTCGCGCTGATCCCCGTTCCAGCAGCGCCAGTGCGTGGGCCGCGGCCGCCAGGGCCTCGTTGGGGCGGCCCAGGGCGAGCAGAATCGGCACGCCCTCGGAGAGCAGCCGTGCGCGCGGTACTCCGTCGGCGTGGCGGCGCGGATCGTGCGGCATCACGGCCAGGGCGCGCTCCAGCAGAGTATGGCCCTCGGCGGGCTGCCCCAGGCGGCGCAGGGCCGTGGCGCTGCGGGCCAGCACCCGCGCCACCTCCTCAGGGGCGCCGCCCGCCGCCTCCAGGCGGACCACCGCGTCGCGCAGGGCCTCCAGGGCGGCGGCGGGCTGGCCCAGCCGCAGCCGCAGATCGCCCTCCTGGTAGCGGGCGCGGGCCGAGAGCAGCGGGCTGGAGGCGGGCACCGACGCCAGCGCCCGCATGGCTTCTTCCCAGCGGCCTGCGTCCTTGGCAATCAGGCCGCGCCACAGCGGGGTGCGCGGACCGCCGGCGTCGGCGCGCGGATCGGCGGCGGCGCGGGTGGCCGCGTCGAGGTCGCCGGCCCAGCGGGCAAGCGCGGCCTCCACGAGCAGCGCGTCGGCCTGAGCGGTCACAGCCCAGAGGTCATGACCGCCCATCGCCGAGACGTCCGGATGATCCAGCTGGGTGCGGGCGGCCGACATATTCCCGGCCTCCAGACTGCTCTCGGCCAGCTTGACGCGGCCCCAGGCGCGCACCTGCGGGCGGGGGGATTCCAGCAGCGTGAACAGGGCGTCGCGCAGACGCGGCTCGTGGTACTCGCCCCGGCCGGCATGGTGGGTGATCACCGCGCGGGCCAGCTGCTCCCGGCTGTCCCCATCGGCTCCCTGACGGATCACCGGCCACAGCGGAGGCAGCCAGCGCGCGTCGTCGGGGTGGGCGCGGATCTGCGCCGCGAGCGCCTCCCAGTCGTTCAGGGCCGCCATCGCGGAAAGCCGGAAGGGCCTCAGCCCTGGCACCGACGTTCCGGCCACCCGGCGCAGGGCCTCGGCGCGGGCCGGCGCGGCCACGCCCGGCCACGCGGCGCGCAGGGCGGGGGTGGGCGTCCAGCCCAACGCGTCCGACCCGGCGAGCAGGGCGCGGGCATGCGGAGGCAAACGCCGTAGTTCACTCCCCAGGGCCGCGTGCAGCAGCTCCGGGGGCCACGGAGCGCCAGGGGCATGAACGCCGCTGGCATTCAGGGCCGCCGCCGCGCCCGCCAGCTCAGCAATGTGGGGATCGGCAAGCAGGTCGCCCGCTCCCTGCGCCGCCTCGCCCCCGCTCAGGCGCACCAGCAGCGACAGGCGGTCCAGGTGACGGCCAGTCTCGGCCACCAGCCGCTCGGCCTCGGGGTGGGTCACGCCCAGCCGCGCCATCAGGTAGGTGCGGGCCTCGGCGGGTGTGGGCGGGTGCAAAGCGATGACCTCGGGCGGGCGCGGCCCCAGCGCCGCGAGGTCCGGCGCGGATACCTGCTCCAGCGCGAGCAGCACCGCCACCCCAGGTGCCGCCGCCCGCAGCAGATATTCGGCTGCCCAGCGCGCCGGGGAGATGGCCGAGCCATCGCTCAGGCGCGGCGGTCCTCCCCCGAACTCCAAGTCATCGGTCACCCGCACGAGCAGCGTGCCGGTACCGGGCAGCTGACGGCGCACTGCCTCGGCCTGCGCCGCCGCCAGCTGGGCATAGGAGGTGCCCGGGGTGGCGGGCAGCTCCAGCGTCCCGCCCACCTCGCCGGACAGGAACAGGCGGGTCACCGGCTGCCCGTCTCCGGCCAGCGCCTGGGCCACGCTGTCGAGCAGCACGGTCTTGCCGGCCCCCGCACGGCCCGTCACGATCAGCCGGGGTGCGCGCCCCGCACGGACTCCGGCCAGAAACTGCTTGTAGGCCCGTTTCTTGCTGCGGCCCAGCAGTTCCAGCTCGGTCGGCAGGGGGGGGGTGGGGGGATGGTCCCCCGGCGCGGCCTGCGCCCATGGCCGCCCCGCCTCGGCGGCCAGGGCCGCCAGAATGGCCGCCAGAGCGGCCCGGTCCGCCGCCGTGCCGATGTCGCGGTAGATGATGTTGCGCACGGCCGTGGGCCGGGCTCCACGCGCCTGCATCTCGGCCTCCAGCCAGCGCAGGCTGCCGCGCACCGGCCCACTGCCTCCCGGCGCCGGGGGCAGGTGCGCGCGCAGGTCGGCCAGCGCCGCCTTCCAGTCCATGGCCCTGAGGCTAGCACCCCGCCGCACCCTTGGACCCGGTGCAGGAAAGAGCGGGAGTGCCGTGTCTGACGTCGGCATCAGACATGGAGCGGGCGGCTGTGTATACTCGGCGCAGCTCACAACACCCAATCCCTTTTTTCTGGAGACTCAATGCGTACATCTGTCATGATCCTTGCCCTGACCACCACCCTCGCCGCCACCGCCCATGCCCAGAGCCAGGCCGCTGCCCAGGCCCTGTACGACCAGGGCAAGTGGCAGGAAGCCGCCACCGTCGCCGCGGCCCTGAACACCAGCGCGGGCCTGGCGCTTGCGGCCGAGGCCACCACCGCCGGGGCCAGCCTCGTGGCCGACAGCCAGAAAAAGGCGCTGTTCCAGAAGGCGCAGGACTACGCCAACGCCGCCATCTCCAAGGACAAGAACAACGCCGAGGCCTACTTTGAGCTGGCGCGTGCCCAGGGCCGCCTGGCCCAGTTCGTGGGCATCCTGCAGAGCCTGGGCCTGGCCGGGGACATGAAGAAGAATCTGGACCAGGCGGTTGCCCTGAACTCCAAGCTCGCCGGCGCCTACGTGGCCCTGGGCCTGTGGCATGCCAACCTGGACGCCAAGGGCTTTATCGCCCGGCGCGCCACCGGAGCCGACCGCAACCAGATTGCTCCCAACTTCGAGAAGGCCCTTGCGCTGGAGCCGAACACGGCCATTCACCGCATCGAGTACGCCAACGCCCTGATTCTGCTGGGCAAGAAGACCGATGCCGCCGCGCAGCTGCAGCGTGCCGTAACCCTGCCTGCCGAGACGTTCTGGGAAAAGCGCGACCAGGAAACGGCCAAGAAGACGCTGGCCGGCCTGAAGTAAGGCAGCCTGACCCGGCGGCCCCGCCTCCCAGACCAGGGAGGCGGGGCCGCCGGTCATTGACGGCTGGGCCTCGTTGGTGGGATGGGGGGCGACACCCCCCCTCCTCCCCCACCCCTGCTAGATTGACCGCATGATCGTCTACAGCGAGGTGAGCGCCTTTACGCAGACGCCGGGGCAGGGCAACCGTGCGGGCGTGGTGCTGGACGCCGCCGCGCTCTCGGAAGCCGAGATGCGCGAGCTCGCGGCCTTTGTGGGGGCCCCCGAGACCGTCTTCGTGACCCGCATGGGCGGCGGGCGGGTGCGGGTGCGCTATTTCACGCCCACCCAGGAAGTGGAGTTCTGCGGCCACGCCACGCTGGCCCTGGGATTGATGCTGGCGCAGGCCGGGCACTGGCACGGCGAGACGCTGGAACTCGAAACCCTGGCCGGCCGCGTGCCGCTGCGGCTGGTGTCCGAGGCGGGCGTGCCCAGCCAGATCTGGATGCGTCAGCAACGCCCGCAGACGCGCCCGCTGCCGCTGAGCCTGCGCGCCGAACTCGCCGAGGCGCTGGGCATCGATTCGCGCACCATCCACCGGGGGCTGCCTCTGGCGGCGGCGAGTACGGGGCTATGGAGCGCGTTTGTGCCCCTGCTCGACCCCCTGATCCTGGACGCCCTGGAACCCGATTTCGCGCACGTCGAGGCACTGTGCGGAGCGCTGGAGGTGGGCAGCGTCTACGCCTACGCCCCCATGGGCGTCAACCGCTTTGCCGCGCGCGATTTCGCCCCGGGGCTGGGCATCCCCGAGGACCCGGTGACCGGCAGTGCCGGCGGCGCCCTGATGGCGCTGCTTGCCCAGGAAGGCCGCCTGCCCGTGCGTGCGGGGCGGGCCTGCGGCGTGATTTACCAGGGCCACGCCCTGGGAACCCCCGGCGAAGTGGAGGTAGAGGTCGAGATGCTGGGCAACAGCGTGGTGGCCGTTCACGTGGGCGGCTGCGCGGCCCTGGAACGCGAGGGCACTTGGACCCGGCAGCCCGAACCCGGCCGGTAACGGCGCTCAGGCCTGTGAATCAGGCCGCGCGCCGATGCGGGAGCCGAGGTCGCGCCGCCACTGTGCGCCGGGAAACTCCACCCGGTCACTCAGCGCGTAGGCCCGCGTCAGGGCAGCGTTCAGGGTGGGGGCCACGGCGGTGACGGCCAGCACCCGCCCGCCGTGGCTGAGCAGTTCGCCGCCCTGCTCGCGCGTTCCGGCGTGGTAGATCACCTCGCCCCCGGCAGGCTCCGGCAGGCGCAGAGGAATGCCGCGCTGTGGGTCGCCGGGGTAGCCGGGCGCGGCCAGAATCACCACCGCGCTGGCTTCGTTGCTAAAACGCACGTCCTGCGGGTTCAGCCCACCCCGGGCGGCGTCCAGAGCATGCTGGGCCAGGTCGCTTCGCAGCAGGGGCAGCACCGCCTCGGCCTCGGGGTCACCGAAACGGGCATTGAATTCCACCACCCGGGGGCCTTCGGGCGTGAGCATCAGGCCGGCATACAGCACCCCCTGAAAGGGCATTCCCTCCGCACGCATCCCGGCCAGGGTGGGGGCGATGATGCGTTCGCGGATAAAGGTGAGATCACGGTCACTCAGCGGAAACGGACAGATCACGCCCATACCGCCGGTCATGGGACCGGTGTCGCCCTCGTGGATGGTCTTGTGGTCCTGGCTCGGCGGGGTCAGGGCAAAGCGCTCGCCGTCGGTGAGGGCGAGCACCGTGACCTCCTGACCGGTCATGAAGTCCTCAATGACCGCCTGGGCACCCGGCACGCTGAAGATGTCGCGCAGGGCAGCCTGTGCCTCGGCCGCGCTGCCGGCGATGGTCACGCCCTTGCCCGCCCGCAGGCCCGCGTCCTTGACCACCACCGGCGGGGTCAGACGTGCGGTGTGGGCCAGGGCGGCATCCAGCGTGTCAAAGGTGGCGTGCTGGGCGGTGGGGATGCCGTGGCGTCCCATGAACGCCTTGCTCCATCCCTTGTCTCCTTCCAGGCGGCTGGCGGCGCGGGTGGGGCCAAAGGCGGGAACGCCGCGCCGCGTGCAGGCGTCCACCACGCCGCCGGCCAGATACGCCTCCGGGCCGACGATCACCACGTCCACACCCTCGCGCACGGCGAGATCCGCCAGCGCCTCGGCGTCCTGGGCACTGTCCAGCACGCGGGCCTGCGCGGCGATACCGGGGTTGCCGGGGGTACACAGCACCTCATGGCCGGCGCGCGTGCAGGCGTGGACGATGGCGTGCTCGCGCCCGCCACCGCCGATGACCAGAACCCTCATCGCGTGCCGCTCCGGACCGCTTTTTTCTGCCAGTAACGCATCAGCCCCTGCACACTCATCCATGGGGGGCACGCGAACTCGTAGCGGGCGGGCAGGTCGGCACTCTCGGCGCTCAGCTCGGCCAGCAACACCCGGGTGTACGCCGCCGAGATCGCCTCAAAGTCCTGGCCCAGTTCCAGACCAAAGCGGATGCGTTCGGCGTCCACCTCCATCTTCTGAAGCAGGCCGTCCCAGTGGGCCTCCGTGTTGGCGTAGCTGCCGAAATGCGCCAGATGCAACGTCTGGGCCTCCCGTCCACGCAGGGTGGCCACGCTCGTTTTCCAGACCTCCAGATCAATGTCTGGCGGCGGGGTCGGAGCACGCGGGGTCTGGGCCGCGTCCAGCCGCACGCCCCCCACATCCCCCACGAACAGGTCCGGCCCGATGTGGTACGCGAGATGGTGCACCGCGTGACCGGGGGTGTACAGCGCGTCTATCTGCGTGTGGCCGAGTTGCAGGGATTCGCCCCCGCTCAGGACGGTCATGCGGTCCTCGGGAATCGGCAGCATCTCGCCCCACAGCCGGTCCATCGCGTCGCCGTAGATCTGGGTGGCGCTGGCGACCAGCCGTTCGGGGCTCGCCAGATGCCGGGCTCCGCGCTCATGCACGTAAACCCGCGCCTGCGGCACCCGCTTCAGGATGGTCCCGGCGGCCCCGGCATGGTCGAAATGGATGTGCGTGAGCAGCAGGTGACGCACGTCGTCCAGGGTGGCGCCCAGCACCTCCAGACCGGCGCTCAGGGCGGGCAGGGTGCTTGTCGGACCGGTATCCACCACGGCCAGCCCGTCCCCGGTATCCAGCAGGTAGGCGGCGATCACGCCCGGGGTGTCCTGGAAGTGCAGGTCCACCGTCTGGACTCCACGCAGCGCGGCGGTCACGCGGACCCCGAGAGGCGGGCCACGGCGAGCACAGCAGCGGCGGCGAACTGCACGAAGGCCACGATTCGCAGCGCCCCCGCGTTCGGGGCGGCCTTGAGCGGCCCCAGGCTGAGCATCAGGATGAAGGTCGCGCTGAGCAGGATGAACCCGCAAAAAAGCCAGAGAGCCATGACCAGCAGAATACCGGCAAGCGGCGGGGAAAGGTCAGGCGCGGGGAGCGGTGAGCGCGATCACGCTGTCCCAGCTGTCGGGCTGCCGGGGGTCGTCCAGCGCGGCGCGGTTGCGTCCCTCATGGCCGCATTTCGCGCAGCGGTGCAGCACCATCCAGCCCTTCTTGCCGCTGAGTTCGGCGCCCACCGGAACCATCACGCCGTGGCAGGTGCTCGCGCGGTCGCCGGGCAGAACGTCCACGTGCAGGCTGTGCAGGCATTCGGGGCAGTGGTTGCGGACGCTGCCGTTGCTCAGCGGAAGCACCTGCGCGCCGCAGTGCTGGCAGGCAAAGGCGTTGTTGGTGCCCTGCACCGTGAACCGGCGGCCTCCGGAAGCGGTCATGGCCTGCGCCTCAGCTGTTGCCCGCGCATTTCCCAGCGCGAGTCCAGAAAGGCCCGGATGGCGGCGGTGCCCACCAGGGCCGTGCCGAGCAGCAGGTACACCAGCCCCGCCCCGCTCACCACCCAGCCCTGCCAGTTCACTGAGCCCACGAGCAGGCCCACCACGAAGACCACCAGACCGGCCACCATGCACATGCCCACGGTCAGCCGCCATGCCCACACGCTGCCGCGCCACACACTCCACAGCAGCGCGGCGGTGGCGGCGGCGTACAGCAGGTTGCGTCCCAGGTCGGCGGTCTGGCCCTGCACCAGACCCGCCACAAAGGGCGTGACCGTCACCATGAACAGACCCACGAGCACCACCAGCGTCGGGAGGCGTCCGGACTCGGCCAGCCGGGGATCAAAGGGAGAGGCAGCGGGGGACGGCATACGTTCTGTATTTCAGCACGGCGCAGGCGGGACAATTGGGAGGCGCGGCGGAGTGGGAACGTTCCGGAGCCCCAGCTTCAGGGCCGCAGCCACGCCGGAAGTTCGAGGGGCCGGCCACGCGCCCACTCGAATTCGAAGGTCTGGCGGCCCGCCCGCAGCGCGCCCGGGTCGCTGGTCGCCAGGGTGAATTCATTCAGGCCCGAGTTGCCAAACGAGGAGAAGTGCAGGTTGTGGCTGCCCACCGTCAGCATGGCGCCGTCCACCAGCGCGGCCTTGGTGTGCATGCCGCCCGCCGTGCCCGACCAGCGCACCTGCAGGCGGTCCTGCAGGCCCAGCGGCTGGAGGTGGGCGCGGATGCCGGCAAGCAGCGCCAGCGGCTCGGCACGCAGCAACGGGTCGTAGTCGAGGACGAGGCGCACCGTGACGCCGCGTTCAATCGCCCCGACGATGGCCCGCCACACCGGCAGCGCCTGCTGCGGGTACGGGCAGCCGCCCGGAGCAAGCAGGCTCAGGCTGCAGCTCAGGGTGCCGCTCACCTGCGCCTGCATCAGGTCGATGCTGGAGTGGGCGGCAGCAAACAACGCGGGCAGGGCGGTGTCCTGATCCGTGTAACCGTTGCGGGTGTACAGGCCGTAGGCGCGCGAGGTCCCCGCCGGAGCCGGCGCGCCGGCCGGCGGCAACGGGACGCCGCGGGTCGCCCAGTTCAGGTCGTGGGTCCCCTGGTTCAGATCACAGTCGCGGCGCAGGGTGGCCGCTGCGGTGCCGGTCCGGCAGGACAGCTGCCGGCTCAACCCCCACGAGTCGCGGAAGGCCGCCGCAGCTTGGCGGGCCACCGGACCGCGCAGCGTCAGGGCCAGGTCGGTCAGGTCCAGGCCGCCCGGAGTCGAGGCGGGCACATGGAACCAGCTGATGTTGAACCCCCCCGCCGTGACCTGCTCGCCGTCAATCACGAGCAGTTTCAGGTGGCTGTGGGGCAGCGCATAGGTGTAGTTGGCGAGTTCCAGATGAAAGCCGGGGACCGGATCGTCGCTCAGCGGAATGCCCGCCTGAAGCAGATGCCGGGCCGCGCTGTACACGCTGCTCGTGGGGTCAAGCAGGCTGTCGAGCCGAACGCTGTTGCCGAACATCAGCCGCACGGTGAGGCCCTGCGCAAAGCGCTCCGGATGCGCGGCGACTTCACGGCGCAGGTCGGCGATGGCGTGCGCCAGCAGGGCGCCGGGGGCCTCCTGGCCGTCATCCCACAGCATGTTCGCCAGCAGCACCTCGCGCCGGGCCGCACGAATCTCGCGGGCCACCGTGGCAAAGCCGCCCATAGGATCGGGGCGCTGTCCGCTGCCACCCGAATCGTCGTTGGGAAAATGCAGCAGCCCCCTGAAGGCGTTGCCGCAGCTCAGCGCGGCGCCCTGTCCCCGCAGGTGGTCGTACAGCACGCGGTCGAGGGGTGCGGCCGGTTCCGGGCAGGGCGGCGCCGCCGGAGCCATCGTTCCCGGCATTCCCGCGCCCAATCCAACCGCGCCCAGTCCACCCGTGCCTAATCCAACCGTGCTCAGGCCGTTCAGGGCGGCCAGGTCAGGTCGCGCCAGGCTGCCGCGCACCATGCGCAGCGGACTGACATAGAACGCTTGGTCGCCGCCGGCGGTATGGGCCGGGTTGCCGGACGCCGACCACAGCGGCAGCGTGAGCGGAAGCAGAAGAAAAAAGCGCCTGAGCATCCTCGTGCGCGGGAACAGGCCCATAAAGACCCAGGGTAACCGTCGCGCACGCCCGGAACCTCACGGCCACCCTGAACGAACCTTTACAGCCGGGGACTGCTACCCTGCGGGCATGAGCGCCGCCTTCCCCGACTGCACGGTCCTGAGCGTGAACGTGGGCCGGCCCACCGCTGTGGCCACCGGCCCCCGCAGCATTGTCAGCGGCATTGCCAAGGACGCGGTGCCCGGGCGGGTGCGGATAACGGAAGCCGGCCTGGACGGCGACCACGTGATGAACCGCAAGCACCACGGCGGCCCCGATCAGGCGGTCTACGTGTACACCCTGGAGGACTACCGCTTCTGGACCGAGCAGCTGGAACGGGCACTGCCTCCCGGTCTTTTTGGCGAGAACCTGCTGGTGGGCGGGCTGGAATCCGCGCTTCTGCGCGTCGGGGACCGGCTGGAAACGCGCGGTCCCGGCGACGAGGCCGGTGTGCTGCTGGAGGTCACGGCCCCGCGCATTCCCTGCGCCACGCTGGCTGCCCACGTGGGGGAGCCAGATTTCGTGAAGCGCTTTGCCCGGGCAGTGCGCCCGGGGGCCTACACCCGCGTCCTGCGGGGCGGCGAGGTCGGTGCGAGCGACGCGGTACGGGTGATTCCCGGTTCGGCGGACGCACCCACCCTGGGCGAGCTGTTCGAGCTGTGGTACAGCAAAGCCCCGGACCCTGAGCGGCTCCGCCACCACCTGCGTTTTCCGTTGGCCGAGCGGCTGCGGGCCAGCGTGGAGGAACAATTGGCCGGGACCCAGGCCCAGCAACACGGGCAGTAAGCCGACAACAGGAGCAGCAAGCAGGGGCCGGGGGCGTTACCGCCGCTCCGGCCCCTGCGCCTGTCAAGCTCAGGCGTTGAGCTTGTCGGCGTAGTGCTGGCGCAACTTGGCCACCTTGGGCGCAATGACCGCCACGCAGTACGGCTGGCGCGAGTTGTCGGCGTAGTAATTCTGGTGGTAGTCCTCGGCCACATGGAACTCGGTGGCCGGCTCGATGGTGGTGACGATGGGCTTGCCGAACACCCCCTGCGCGTCCAGATCGGCCATCACCTCACGGACCTCGCGCTCCTGCTGCGGGGTGGTGGGAAACACGGCGCTGCGGTACTGGGTGCCCACGTCCGCCCCCTGACGGTTCAGGGAGGTGGGGTCGTGGGTGGCGAAGAACAGACCGAGCAGGTCGCGGTAACTCACCTGCCCGGGGTCGAAGGTCACGCGCACAGCCTCGGCGTGGCCGGTCGTGCCGCTGCACACGCTGCGGTAATCGGGGTGGGGGGTGTGGCCGCCGATATAGCCGCTCTCCACCTTCTGCACGCCGCGCACGTTCTGCATCACGGCCTCGGTACACCAGAAGCAGCCGCCGGCCAGAATGGCCTGCTGGGGGCCGGCCGCCTCGGGAGCCGGGATCTCGCTGGTGGGTGTCTTGGTCGGGTTCGTCATGGCCGCATTCTCGCGTGCCGGTGCCCAGGACACGGCGCAGCAGGGCACGGTTGACGGTTTAGGGAACGTTTAGCCCCCAAACCACAGCCGCGCCGCCACCAGCAGCACGATGCCGCCGTACATCCACTTCACGAAGGCGCTGCCGCGCAGCATGGCCATGCGCGCGCCCAGGGTGGCGCCCAGAGCGTTGGCAACACCCATGGGCAGACCCAGCCACCACACCATCTGCCCGCCGATCAGAAAGAACAGCAGGGCCCCCAGATTGGTCGCAAAGTTGATGGTGCGGGCGTTGCCGCTGGCCCCCACCAGATTGAAGCCCACCAGTGCGAACAGGAACATCAGGAAGGTGCCGGTGCCGGGTCCCAGGAAGCCGTCATAGACGCCGATCACGAATGCGCCCGGCAGCGCCAGCGCCAGCGTCCGGTTCGTCAGGCCGGGATAGCGGTCCTCCAGGCCAAAGCGCTTGTTGACCAGAACCAGCACGCCGACGCCCAGAATCACCACCCCGATCAGGGTGCGGAAGGCATCCGGATCGACGAAATGCACCAGGTACGCTCCCAACGCGCTGCCCAGCAGGGCCAGCGGCACCAGCCGGACGATCAGGGCGCGGTTGACATGCCCTTTGCGCCAGTACTGCACGGTGGCGCTGCCCGAACCGAAGATGGCGAGCAGCTTGTTGGTGGCAACCACCTGCGGCGGCGTGAGCCCCATGAAGAACAGGGTGGGCAGGGTGATGGTGCCGCCGCCGCCGGCCACCGCGTCGATGAATCCGGCCAGAAAGGCGAGAGGCAGACCATACAGCAGGACTTCGGGACCGGGCACGGTTCTGGACTGTAGCAGGCCCGGACGGCGCGGCGTTCGGCATGCGGGGCCGGGACGCGCCGGTACCCGTCTGCCGCCTGGGGAAAGAATCGGCGGCACCGGACAGGGGTCCGGTCTGAACCACCTGCCGGTATGCCCAAAAGCCGCGTGCTAGCCTCCCGGTCATGCCTGAGCCGGTCCTGCCCGACCCCCCCGTGACCCCCGCCCCGCTGTTCGAGACGGCGGTGGTGGCGGGGGTGGGCTTGATCGGCGGCAGCGTGGCAATGGGCCTACGTCAGCGCTTTCTGGCCCGGCGCGTGATCGGGCTGGACGCGAGCATGGACGTGCTGCGCGAAGCTGAGGCGCTGGGACTGGTGGACGAGGTGCGCCCCGGCCCCGGCGAATGGCTGCGCGAGGCCGATCTGGTGGTCCTCGCCGCCCCCATGCGCGCCCTGATTCCGCTGGCCCGTGAGCTCGCACCGTACCTGAATCCGGCGGCGCTGGTGACCGACGTGGGCAGCGTCAAGGGCGGAATTTCTGCCGAGATGGAGCGGCTGGGCGTGCGCGGCTTCGTGGCCGGACACCCGATGGCGGGCAGCGAGCGCGGCGGCGTGACCCACGCCAACGCGGCGCTGCTGGAAAACGCGGTATGGGTGCTCACACCCACCGACCACACCCCCCTGACGGCCCTGAGCCGCGCACGCACGCTGGTCGAACACCTGGGGGCCGCCCCGGTGGTCATGCCCCCTGACGCGCACGACGCGCTGGTGGCGACGGTCAGCCACCTGCCGTATCTGGCCAGCCTGGCGCTGACGCACATGGTTGCGCGCGACGAACGCCTGAGCCTGCTCGCCGCCGGGGGCTTCCGCGACCTGACCCGGGTCGCCAGCGGTGATCCACGCATGAGCCGCGACATGGTCGTCGAAAACCGGACGGCCCTGAAAGAAGCCCTGGCCCGCTTCCGCCGGCAGCTGGAGCGCCTGGAAGCCGATCTGGACGAACCCGAGGAGCTGCTGGCCGCCGCCCACGAGGGCAAGCGTACCCGCGACAGCCTGCCGGTGGTCAAGCGCAGCTTGCTGCCGCAGAAGCACGATCTGGTGGTCGCTGTGCCGGACAGGCCCAACCAGATCGGGGCCGTGACCCAGGCGCTGGGCGCGGCGGGCGTGAACATCAAGGACATCGAGGTGCTCGCCATCCGCGAGGAGGGCGGGGCGCTGCGCCTGGGCCTGGAATCCACCGAGGCGGTGGCGCACGCCGCCCAGATTCTGCGCGCCGAGGGCTTCGAGGTCCGCGGGCGGGCCTGAGGGCCCCGGCACCTCCACACCACCATGACCCAAAGCGACTCCCCCTCCCCACCGCACCACCCTCAGCGCCCGCCGGACGCCGCCGATCCGGCCACCCTGGCCCCGCCCTCCGAGGTGCGGGCGGCTCCGCACCGCCTGACCGCCATCGACGTGTTCCGCGGAATGACCATCCTGGAAGTGGTGGCGCACCACACCTCCGGGCTGGCCCTGCGCTACGCGGTGCCCGATACCGTGAGCTACGGTCTGCTGGAATGGATGAACCGCACGCTGCACTTCGCCGTGCCCGCCTTCGTGTTTCTTTCGGCGGTGGTGCTCACCCGCAGCCTGCTGAAAAATTTCCAGCCGGGCCGCTACTTCTGGCGTCGGCTGACGCGCGGGGCATGGCCGTACGTGCTGTGGACCGGACTGTACATGGCCTGGTACGTATGGACCGGACAAAGACCCCCCGAGACGCTGACCGACCCCGAAAAGTGGCTGTTCTACCTGCAGTATGGCAAGGGCAGCTACCACCTGTATTTCCTGCTCGTGGCGCTGGAAGTGTACGTGGTGATTCCCCTGCTGCTGCCCCTGGCCCGGCGCAGGCCGCCCATCGCGCTGGCGCTGGTCATCGGCGCGGCGCTGCAGGCCGGCGTGTATCAGCTCAACCGCGAGGTGCTGCATCTGCCCTTTCCCGCCAGCACCGTGCTGTGGTATCTGCTGCCGGTCACGGTGGGGATGGCGGTGGGCGCACGCCTGGACGAGTTCCCAGCGTGGTGGCGCCGGCACCGTCCGGTGATCGTCTCGCTGGCGGCGCTCGCCTACGCCCTGTACCTGCCGCAGGCGCTGGCCTACGTGCGCGGCGAGGCCCTGACGCCGATGGTGTACTCGGGCCTGAGCTGGGCCTACACCACACTGATGGCCGTGACGCTGCTGGGCGTGGCCTACAGCCTGCAACGCTTCGCCGGCCCGGTGCGGGTGCTGCTCGGCGTGATCGGCACCGTCAGCCTGCAGATATACCTGATTCACCCGGCGATCTTGCAGGCCCTGGAGACGTGGCACATTCCGGTGGGATCGCCCGCCGCCTTCGGCCTCACGGTGACCGCCTACTTCCTGACGGCCCTGACACTGCCCGCGGTGCTGGGCCGGGTACTGCTGGGCAGATGGCCCGGAACCCTGCTGTTCGGCCGTTAAGGCAATCTTCCCGTCCACACGGTAGAGTCCCCGGTGTTGTGAGCCGGTTTCCTGTCTTCCCTGCCCTGTCTTCCACGGTCCTGTCCGTCGCCGCGCTGCTCGCGCTGAACCTGACGCCGCGGGCGCAGGCGGCCACTTCCTCCCCGCCCCGTCCCGAGGCCCGGCTCGCCGAGCCGGTGGACTGGCTGCCGCTGGGCACGCAGGCGTGGCCTTCGCTGCTGCGCATACCTGACAGCTGCACGTATCTGGTGTGCCCCCTCGTGGTCGTGTCTCATCCGCGCAACCAGAGCGCCGTGCGCCTGCGCGACAGCCCCACCTTCCGTGTCCTGATCGACAGCTTGCTGGAATCTCACTTCGCGGTGCTGCTCAGCGGCGACGGCGGGCCGACCACCTGGGGCAGCCCCGGCGCCCTGCGGGATGTCGGGCAGGCCCACGCGGACGCCGTGAAGCGCTTCGCCTGGAACGGCAACACCTATGCGCTGGGCCTGAGCATGGGCGGCCTGATGGCCCTGCGCAGCGCCCTGCCCGACGGCCCCTACCGGGTCGGCGGCGTGGCCCTGATCGACGCCTGGACTGATCTGCGAGTGGCCTGGGGCACCTCGTTGAGCCGGCGCGCGGAGATCAGCGCGGCGTACGGTACCGCCAGCGAGCCGCCGCCCACCCTGGACCCGCAGCTGCTGGCCTTCAAGGCCCCCTATCTGCCGCTGTTCGTGGCGGCCAGCCTGAACGACGGCACGGTGCCCGCCCTGACCAACGGTGAGCGCCTGTATCCCCACGCGGCGCTGGGAGTCAGCGAGTTCGTGTCCCTCAGCGGTCCGCACCTGGGAGCCAACCGCTTCACGCGGGACATGGCCCAGAAGCTGGTGGGGTTCTACAAGCGACTGGAAGGGCGAACAGCGGTGAAGTAAGGGAAACGAGCAGGGGGGAGGGGGACGCCTTTTGACGCCCCCCGCTTCCTCACATCGCGGTCGGAACCTCGATGCCGATCAGGTCCAGGGTTTCCTCGAAGGCCACACGCAGACGGGCGACCAGGGCCAGCCGCGCCTCGCGCAGCCCTTCTTCGGACTGCAGCACGTTAGTGGCGGGTTTGCCCTGCCGGTCCTTGGCGTTGTACCACGCATTGAACGAGGTCGCCAGGTCCAGCGCGTACTGGGCCACCACATGCGGCGAGTGAACGCGCACGCTCTGGGCGACGACCTCGGGCAGCCGGGCCACCTGCTTGGCCAGGGCCAGATCAAGATCGGGCATGGCGTCCCAGTCGGCGCCGGTGCCGTCGGTGGCGTACCCCGCCTCCTGCCCCTTGCGCAGAATGTTGGCGGCGCGGACGGCGGCGTACTGGACATACGGCGCGGTGTCGCCGTTGAGGGCAAGCGCCTGCTCCCAGCGGAAGTCGATCTTGCGGGTCGGTTCGGCCTTGAGCATGGCAAAGCGGATCGCGCCCAGGCCGATGCGGCGGGCAATCTCGGCGGCGTCCTCCCGGCCCGCGAGGTCGGGATTGGTGTCGGCCAGGACTGCCAGCGCCCGTTTCTGGGCCTCGTCCATCGCGGCGTCGGCGCTGACGGTCACGCCCTTGCGCCCGCTGATGGTCTGTCCTTCCAGCGTGACGAAGGCGTAGGACAGGTGAATGCTGCGCTCCTTCATCTCGGTGTGTCCGGCCACGCCCAGGCTGCTGCGCACCACGGTCTGCGGGTGGTCCTGACGCGAGTCGATCACGTTGATGACCTCCTCGGCGTGGCCGAAGCGCTGGGCCAGTTCGGGATCGCCGTCCGGCGCGCTGGTCCAGACCGTGTGGCCGTCGGGGTCAGTTGTGAAGGGCCTGAACTTCATGCCCTCGAACAGCCCGAACTTCCAGAACTGGTAGCCGATGTCCTTGGCGGCGTACATGGCCGTACCGTCGCTGCGAATCAGGACGACCTGCGGTTCTTCCAGCCCCGGCATGAACTCGGAGACGTCCATCACGAAGGCCCCGGCGTACTTGCCCTCGGTGGGGTGCGAGGTGTACCGACTGCCCTCCAGAATGCCCATGGCCTTGCTCAGGAAGCCGCTGCCGACCACGTCGGATTCCCAGTTCAGCAGGTTGTAGCGGGCGCCCAGGCGAAAGCAGGTGTCCAGGTGCGCGTGCACGACCTTCTCGACCTCGGCGCGCAACTCTCCGGCCTCCAGGCGGTGCATGATCTCGCGGATGCCGGGCTCCAGCTCGGCCTTGGCAGGGTCGGCGTTCAGGCGCACGTAGCCCTCGCCCAGCCAGTGGTCGTACTTCTGCTCGCCGTTCCACTGCAGGCCGTAGTGGTTCACCGCAAAGATGGATTCGGCCGCCTGCCGCCCGGTGTCATCGATGTAGTTCTGGACCTCCACGGTGTGCCCGGCGGCGCGGAAGATGCGGGCCATGCTGTCTCCCAGCACCACGTTGCGCAGGTGGCCCACATGCAGTTCCTTGTTCGGGTTGACCGAGGTGTGCTCGATGACCACCTTGCCGCTCAGGCGGGGCATCTCGAAGGGTTTTTCCACCACGCCGCGCACGAAGGCGCCGGCATCCACGAAGAAGTTCAGAAAGGGGCCTGCCGCCTCCACCTTCTTGATGCCCTGCGGCAGTTCCACGGTCTGCGCGAGTTGCGCGGCGATCTGCGCGGGATTGCCGCCCAGCGCCTTGGCAATCAGGAAGGCGGCGGGGGTTCCGTAGTCGCCGGCCTTGCCCGCCGGGGTTTCCTGAATGGCCGCGTCAACGGATGCGCCCATCGTCCGGGCCGCCTGCTCCACGGCGATTTTGAGGTGTGCCTTGAGGTCCATAACGCAAGAGTTTAAGGCAGATGTGCCCTGGCCGGGCGGCCGCGCCCTGAAACGGGATTCAGGTGAACACGCCCGCGTTCACGTAGCATAGGGCAGATGCCGGACTCGCCCACCGCCGAAGCCCCCTCCGTTGCCGTCGTGATTCCCGCCTACAACGAGGCCGAAACCGTGGCAGACGTGGTGCGCGTGGGCCTGAGTCTGACACCGGAGGTGGTGGTCGCCTCGGACGGCAGCAGCGACGACACGGCGGCGGTGGCGCGGGCTGCCGGGGCGCGGGTCGTGGAACTGCCCGAAAACGGCGGCAAGGGCGCGGCCCTGCGCGCGGCGCTGGACGCGACCGGGGCCACCCTGATCGTGATGCTCGACGCCGACCTGACTGGCCTGACCACCCAGCACCTGCACGCCCTGCTGCGCCCAGTGCAGGAGGGCCGGCTGGACATGAGCATCGGGGTCTTCGAGGGCGGCGGCTTCGTGACCGACTGGGGCAACAAGCTCACGCCACACCTCAGTGGGCAACGGGTCTGCCGCCGCGAGTGGCTGCTCGCGGTGCCGCATCTGGGCGAGGAACGCTGGCCCGAACCGGCCATCACCGCCCACCTCAAGAACACCGGTGCCCGCTGGGATTACGTGGAACTGCCCGAGGTCGGGCAGGTGGTCAAGGAGAAGAAGCGCGGCTTCTGGAAGGGGGCCGGGGCCCGCACCCGCATGTATGCCGACCTGCTGACCTTCAGAGTGCGGCGCAAGAAGCCGTAGTCGAGAGACCGCGCCGTGTCACAGACTGCACCCCGGGCATCCCGCTTCCGGCAGGTAACGCCGGGTTCATGACTGGATCGCCGGCCTTTCCGCCATCCATCAGCGTTCAGGAGGACCGTATGGACTTCGATGTCGCCAGAGGTGTTCTGAGGAAGGTCAGAGCGATATGGGTTCCCTTTGCCGCAGCCGTAGTGGTCTCCTTGGTGCTGGAACGAACCACCTCGCTCTCGGAAGAGAGTCTCTACCTGGCGGCCTGACAGATTTTATGAGATTGGACGGAAAACGAGTTGCCAGCCGACCTCAAGGGTGGTTTGAGGAGGGGCG
>NZ_BMOM01000009.1 GCF_014647075.1 Deinococcus aerophilus
CGCAAGCAAGCCAATCTGGAGCTGCTGATCTGGCTCTTTCTCCACCGCTACAACGCGTCATTACCTTGAACCCTCTACCCGGCAGAGCGCGGAGCTGCGTAGTTTGAGGCAGGAATGAGCGCGGGCGGCAGCGCACCGCCGAGGGGGACTTCCCGCCCGGCCCGGCTCCGTGCTACACTCCCGCTTGCCCATGTTTTACCCGGCGCGGAGAGGTGCCAGAGTGGTTGAATGGGTCAGTCTCGAAAACTGAAGTACGGGCAACTGTACCGTGGGTTCGAATCCCACCCTCTTCGCCAGACGCACGCCCCCGACCCACCGTCGGGGGCTTTCGCATTCCTGCCGGCCCTGTGCCTGGCTGCCACGTGCCTAGCTGCCGCCCTGCAGGTTGCCGAGATGAAAACGCAGCGCCCCGGTGTGGTACGCCGCGTGCGTAACTCCGCCCAGGGCCAGCCGCTGGCCCTCAGGCGACAGCGGCAGATACAGCGCGTCATAGAGGCTCTGACCGGCGCGGGCCAGGGCCACCAGTTCGGCGCGCCACGCCTGCAGATGGGCCGGGTGGAAGGTCCAGACGTCGCCTCCCTGGGGCAGCAGGGCGTGGGGATCGGCGAGTTGCAGGGCCGTGAACTCCAGAGTCTCGCGGACGTGAGCGGTGTACTGCGCGGGCGTGGGACGTCCGGGCGCGACGGGCGCGGTGGCCTGGACGAAGGTCAAGGCGTGAACGGTCCGCAGCAGGCCCGCCTCGCCCTCACTGAAAAGCCCCGAGCGCAGCGGCCCGCCGCCGGGACCGTACAGCACTTCCCGCAGGGTCTCGCGCAGCAGCTCGGGCAGGGTGGCCGGATCGGTCATGCCCCAGGGTACGCCAGGCGGCGGATGCGCCCCGCCCCCCCGCTCCCCTACCCTGAACACACGATGATCCAGCCCTGAAAAAGACCGTGTTCGGTGGTCTCCTGAAGGCATTGCACACCTTTGCAAAAGCCACGCAACGTTATCCTGAGACCAATGACCGAACCCCGCCGTCCCCCGCCGCGCGAACGATGTTCGGGCCTGGCGACCCTGGATCTGTGCTGCCGGACGGTTCTCACAAGCTGCACCCCACTTCACCCCCCAGAAAAGGATGTGACTCCATATAGATAAAGTTCATGGCAATACCTCGGGCCTGCGCCCGGCACAGCTGAAATCCCTGGGCAACCTGTACCGCCGCCGTGTCGAGCCGGGCCGGGTCGGGACTCCCGAACTCGCCCGCACGCTGGCTGAACTGTCGCGTGACGTCCGCCGCGAGGTCAGCGTGCTGATCGACCGGCGTGGCCGGGTGCTGAGTGTCTCGGTTGCCGATGCCAAGGGCGCCGAACTGCCGGCCCTCCGCGCGGGCGAGAACCGGCTGGCGGGCTACCACCTGCTGCATGCCCATCCCAAGGGCGGGGCGTTGAGCAAGGGCGACCTCTCCACGCTGTTCCTGAACCGGCTGGACGCAGTAAGCGTCATCGAGGCGCGCAATGAGGGTCAGCCCGGCCCGGTCCACACCGCCCACCTGACCCCGCCCGGCACGGTCGGCGAGGAAGAGGACTGGCGCATCCTGCCTCCCGTTCCCGTGTACCAGATTGACGAATTTGACCTGGGTGCCCAGGTCGCGGCGCTGGAAGAAGAGATCGCCCGCGCCAGCCGCACCCGCGAGGCCAAGAAGGACCGCGAACGCGCCCTGCTCGTGCAGATTGACCAGGGTGAATTTGACGCTGAGGAGCGCCTGGAGGAACTGGGCGAACTCGCCCGCACCGCGGGGGCCGAGGTGGTGTACAAGGAGCTGATCTACCGCCGCAACCTCAAACCCGGCACCCTGGTGGGCGCAGGCAAGCTCGAGGAACTCACGAGCAAGGCCTACCACCTGGACGCCGACCTGCTGATCTTCGGGCAGGAACTGGGGGCGGCGCAGGCCCGCGAGATCGAGGCGGCGACCGGCCTGAAGGTCATCGACCGCACGCAGCTGATTCTGGACATCTTTGCGCTGCATGCCCAGGGCGTCGAGTCGCGGCTGCAGGTCGAGCTGGCCCAGCTGCGCTACATGAAGCCGCGGTTGCTCGGGGCAGGCGCACAGCTCTCGCGCATCGGGGGCAGCGGGGGCAGCGCGGCGGGCGGGGCCATCGGTACGCGCGGTCCCGGCGAGACCAAGCTGGAGCTGGACCGCCGGCGCATCAACGACCGCCTGAGCTTTCTGGAAAAGCAACTGGAAGGCGTCTCTCTGCGCCGCGAGGAACGCCGCAAGAGCCGGGAGCGCAACGCCGTGCCGGTGGTGTCCATCGTGGGCTACACCAACGCGGGCAAGTCCACACTGCTCAATGCCTTTACCCACGCCGCCGAGGAACCCCGGCGCGTGCTCGCCGCCAACAAGCTGTTCGCCACGCTGCGCCCTACCAGCCGTCAGGGATACCTGGAAGGAATTGGGCCGGTGGTGTTCACCGATACGGTGGGCTTTATCCGTGACCTGCCCAAGGACCTGACGCGTGCCTTCCGGGCCACCCTGGAGGAGATCGGGGACGCCGACGTGCTGCTGCACGTGGTGGACGCCGCCAGTCCCGGTGCCGACACCCGCCTGGACGCCGTGAACCGCATTCTGGAGGACCTGGGCTTTGTCGAGATGCCCACCGTGGTCGCCCTGAACAAGGCCGACGCCGCCGAGCCGGGCACGCTGGAACGCGAGACCGAGCGCACCGGGGGGGTTCCGGTCAGCGCTCTGGCCGAGCTGGGCCTGGGTGAACTGAAAGAAGCGCTGGCCGACGCCGTCAGCGCGGTGCAGCGTCAGGAACTCGCCGAGCGCGAGGAAGCGCGGGAAGTGGCCGCGCAGTACCGCTGAGCGTGGGGGACCGCTGAACGACCAGCGCTTCCCTTCCGGATCGACAGAAAGTGGCGCGGACTGAACCAGGGTCCGCGCCGCCTGCGTGGCTGGTCTACTTCCCGGCCAGCTTCAGGATGCGGCCACTGCCGTACTCGGCCACGTAGAGTTCTCCGGCCTCGTCCTCGCCGAAGGTGCTGGGATTGCTGACGCGACCCAGGGTCGTTTTTTCCCAGGTGCGGCCCTGGGCCGGCGCGGCCCACACGGTCCCGGCGGCGAAGTCGGCGAAGACGTACTGCCCCTTCAGCGCGGGAACGGCTTTGCCCCGGTAGACGTAACCGCCGGTAATGCTCTGACCCTCATTGCGGCCATATACCAGCACCGGGGCCACGAACCCCTGATTGCCACAGTTCTTTTCGTAGCACACCCGGCCCTCGCGCACGCGCCAGCCGTAGTTCTCGCCGCCCTTGCTCGTGCGCGGCTGAACATCCACCTCCTCGAAGGCGTTCTGGCCCACGTCCGCGATGACGAGGTCGCCGCTCTGGCGGTCGAAGCTGAAGCGCCACGGATTGCGCAGCCCGTAGGCCCAGATATAGGGGTTGGCTCCCGAACGGCTGATGAATGGGTTGCCAGCAGCGGGCCGGGCGGCGTCACCAGATACGTCAAAACGCAGCAGCTTGCCCAGCGGCGAGGCGAGGTTCTGCGCGTTGTTCTGGGGATCGCCGGCGCTGCCCCCGTCCCCCAGGCCCAGGTACAGAAAACCGTCGGGGCCAAAGGCCAGCTGCCCGCCGTTGTGGTTGCCATAGGGCTGCTTCGCCGTGAACAGCACCCGCGCACTGCCCGGATCGGCGCGGCTGAAATCCGGCGCGGCACTGTAGCGTGCCAGCACCGTGTTGCCGCCCTGATCGGTGTAATGCACGTATACGCGGCGGTTGCTTCGGTACGCCGGATCGAAGGCCAGGCCCAGCAGACCGCGCTCCCCACCCGCACGGGTGAGCGGTCGCAGATCGAGGAACGGGGTGTTCCGCACGCGGCTGTTCTCGATCACCTGTACCCGTCCGTCCTGCTGTGCGGCGTATAGGCGGCCCGAACCGTCTGCGGCGTGGACCAGGGAAGTGACCTGGGGTAGCCCCCCCACGAAGGGCTGGAAGGTGACTGTCGGCGCCGCCTGGGCCGTCGTGAGGCCCAGCAGGCCCGCCGTCAGGAGCCCGGCCCTCAGGACAGAACGGTTGAAGTTGGACATAGACCAGTGTGCGCTGAGCGCCGGACAGGCGACTGTGACGCATCCCGCTGAGGCGTGAAGGCCCTTTCATGCTCTTCTTGACTGCCTGCCCACCGCCAGGACTAGGCTGCGGGACACTCATCTGCAATGGAGGTACCCCACCCATGACCGGACCCTACGACCGTCCCCCCGCTCCGGCGACCGAACCGACCGATACCCCGGCCCCGATGCCCGAACGCATGCCCGGCGAGGGCGGCGCCGGCCCTATCAGCGATCCACCTGCCAACCCCGATCTGCCGGGCATGCCGGTGCCCGACCCCAGCGAGAACCCCGATACGCCGGGTCTGCCCACCCCCGGCCCCACGCCGATGCCCGCGCTGTAGAGCAGGGCCCGCAGGCAAGGAGCCCCCTCCGTACCTTGAGGGGGCTCCTTTTGCTGGACCGGCCTTACTTCTTGAGAAAGTCGAGCAGGGCCGAGTTCACCTCGTCGGGGAAGGTCCACAGGATGTTGTGCGGCCCGCCCTTGACCACGACATATTCGCTGCCCTTGATCAGGTCCGGCAGACGCGCTCCGGTGGCCTCGATGGGCAGGATGCGGTCGGCGTCTCCGTGAATCAGCAGGGTGGGCACATCGATCTTGGCCACGTCCGGGCGGAAGTCCTCCAGCCAGGTCGCCACACACGCCAGCGTGGCCGTGGCCGAGGCGCGCGCCGCCACATTCCAGCTCGCGCGGATGGCCTCTTCACTGATGCGGCTGCCGCCCAGTTCATCGGTGTTGTAGAAGTTTTTGAAAAAGTCCGTGAGGTACGCGAAGCGGTCCTTGCGGATGGCCTGCTCGATGCCCTCGAACACGCTGCGGTCCACGCCCTCGGGGTTGTCGTCGGTCTTGAGCAGGAAGGGAGGAATCGAGCCGATCAGCACGGCCTTGCTTACCCGGTCTGAGCCGTACTGCCCAAGGTACCGCGTGACCTCCCCGGTGCCCATCGAGAAACCGACCAGCACCACGTCCTGCAGGTCCAGGTGCTCGAGCAGGGCCCTAAGGTCGGCGGCAAAGGTGTCGTAGTTGTAACCGGTGGTGGGCTGGCTGGACGCCCCGAAGCCCCGGCGGTCGTAGGTAATGACCCGGTATCCGGCCTCCAGCAGGGAGATGGTCTGACGCTCCCACGAGTGGCCGTTGAGGGGATAGCCGTGGATCAGCACCACCGGCTGACCGCTGCCATGATCCTCGAAATACAGCTCGATGGGGTGGGTGTTTTCCTGGCCGACGGTGACATGGGGCATACGTGTTCCTCCTGAAGCCCCACCCTAGAAAGTCCCGGTCCGCAGCGCGTGAGGGGGGCGTTCAGGGGCCTTATGGCTTAACATCAAATGGCTTTGAGGTTCAGAGCAGCTTTAGAGCAGCTGGCCGTTTTCTTTCAGCCAGCGCCGCTGCGCCGCATGCTCAGGCATCACGCGGGCCACCAGCGCCCAGTAGCGCGGCGAGTGGTTGAGTTCCAGCAGGTGCGCGGCCTCGTGCAGCGCGACGTACCGCAGCACCTCCAGCGGTGCGCGCGACAGCCGCCAGTGAAGTCGGATGTCGCCGCGGCTGGTGCAACTGCCCCAGCGTCCGCCCGCACCGCTGACCCGCACCCGGCCCAGCCGTTCCTCTGCGCCCAGGGTCCGGGCACAGGCCGTGACCAGCGCCGTGTACGGCTCCAGACACGCCGCCCGCGTCCAGGCCTCCACCCAGCGCTCCGCGTCCTCCGGGGGGCCGGGCAGCCGCAGGTCCGGTCCCACACGCTGGGGCTGCCTGCAGGCGGGGTCCAGCCGCAGGGTCAGGCACTCGCCCATGAAGGGCAGGGCCGCGCCGTCCCCAAAGGCCCGGCCCACAACCGGCCGGGCCGCGTACTGTGCCAGGTGCCGCGCCGCCCAGGCCCGCCGCTCGCCCAGAAAGTCCTGCAACCGGGCGGCCGGTACATGAACCGGGGCGTACAGCACGACCTCGCCGGGCCGCACCTGCAGCGCCACCGTACGCCGCCGCGCGCTGCGCCGGACCTGCACCCGCACCCCGGCCACCGTCCAGTCCTCCGTTGCTCCGTCGCCCAGCATCCACAGCAGCAAAGCGCATCCGGCACGGGAACGGGGCGAGCCAGTTCACGTTCCGGGAACAGGCAGGGACGGGTGCAGGATCTTCTCCCGCACCCGTCTTCCCCAGGCCCCACAGACCGACTACAGCTGGTTGTAATCCTGGTTAAAGGTGTCGCACTTGTTGGCGTCGCCGCTTTTAAAGCCGGTCATGAACCACTGGGTGCGCTGCTCGCTGCTGCCGTGGGTAAAGGAATCCGGCACCACCCGGCCCGCCGACTGCCGCTGCAGGTTGTCGTCGCCGATGGCCTGCGCGGTGCTGATTGCCTCGCGCACATCCGCCTGGGTGATGCTCGCCTGTTCCCGCACGCGGTTGCCCCACACGCCCGCAAAGCAGTCGGCCTGCAACTCCAGCCGCACGCTGTACTGGTTGGCCTGGGCCTCGCTGCGGGCAGAGCGCTGCTGGCGCTCCACCTGATCGGCGATGCCCAGCTCGTTCTGGACGTGGTGGCCGACCTCGTGCGCAACCACGTAGGAATACGCGAAGTCGCCGCCGCCGCCCAGCTGCCGGTCCATCATGGCAAAGAAGCTGGTATCGAGGTAGACCTTGTTGTCCAGCGGGCAGTAGAACGGCCCGACCGCCGAGTTGGCGACCCCGCAGCCGCTCTGGGTGCCGCGCGTATACAGCACCAGATTGGCGGGCGTGTAGGTCCGGCCCGCCTCCTGGAAGACGTCGCTCCATACGCCATTGGCACTCTGCAAGACCTTTTTGACGAATTGATAGTTCTCGTCGGTGGCCGCACTGCCCTGAGATGAATTCTGCGTCTGGGTCTGGCTCTGGGTCTGGCCGCCGTCACCGCCCAGAATCGCACCGGGATCGATGCCGAAGAACATGGCGACCAGGGCAATGATCAGGCCGCCGATGCCGCCCACCGCGATGCCGCCGCCGGGCAGGCCGCCCGCTCCGCGTCGGTCCTCGATGCCGCCGCCGCCGCCAGGAAGATTTTTCCAGTCCATAGTGTTCGCCTCTTTTGGGTGCAGGAAGGTTGATGCAGAAAGGTGCCGTCGAGCCGGGGCAATGTCGGACCGGGGCACTGCAGCGCCCCGTGGGCCGTACCCGGATATAGAAATACAGGACACAGTGTAGGCCGCCCACCCGGAGCCGACTCTGACCGAACCTTTAGGCAGGGGCGGTGTTCGGGAGGGGCCGGCGGGACCGTCAGCGCACGGCCCGGCCCGGCCGCGCGGCCCGAATCCGGACCCGCTCGCCCTCGGCACGCAGAGGGTGGCCCGTCTCGTGCAGCAGCACCTCGTGCTGGCCCAGGGAGAGCGTGTAGGTCACCGCATGTCCCCCAAACTCCCGGGCCACGATCACGGCCTCGGCTCCGGACGGGTCATCGGTAAAGGTCAGATGCTCGGGGCGCAGGCTGATCATCTGCAGGCCGTCCGGCACGGGATTATCGCCTTCCTGCAGCGTTTCCCCGGCTCCCAGGTCTTCCAGCAGCACCGGGCCCAGCAGCGTGCGCGCCACCCCGGCCTGCACGGTGCCGGACAGCAGGTTGCTGCGGCCCAGGAAGGAGGCGACGAAAGCCGTGCGCGGCCAAGTGTAGATGTCCTGGGGCGTGCCGAGCTGCTCGATCTGCCCTGCCCGCATCAGCGCGATCCGGTCACTGAACGCCAGCGCCTCTTCCTGATCGTGGGTAACCAGAATGGCCGCCACACCGCTGCGGCGCAGGATCGTGCGCACTTCCTGGCGGGTGGCGTGGCGCAACTGGGCGTCCAGGTTGGAAAACGGCTCATCCAGCAGCAGCAGCCGGGGCCGCGGCGCCAGCGCGCGGGCCAGCGCGACGCGCTGCTGCTGTCCGCCCGAGAGCTGATGGGGCATGCGCGACTCGAACACGGTCAGGCCCACCAGCGAGAGCGTCTCACGGGCGCGGGGCAACCGCTCGGCGCGCGGCAGCCTGCGCAGCCCGAACAGCACGTTGTCCAGCACGCTCAAGTGCGGAAACAGGGCGTAGTCCTGAAACACCAGCCCCACCCCCCGGCGCTCCGGCGGCTGGAACGGGGCCGTCATGTTGCGTCCATCGATCCAGACCTCGCCGCCGTCGGGTTCCTCCAGTCCTGCAATCAGGCGAAGGGTGGTGGTCTTGCCGCAGCCCGAAGGCCCCAGCAGGGTCAACAGCTCGCCTGGCGCCACCTGCAGATTCAGGTCGTCCACCACAGAGGGCAGATCAGAACCAGAACGGTGCACGGAAAAGCGCTTGCTGAGGTGCCGCAGTTCCAGCGCAGGCGGCGCGGTGGAAGCGGCGCGGTGCGGTGCGGCATTGGGGGCAGACGGCTCGGGGGTCATCACAGTCATGGTCATGGGAACTTCCTTCATTCCCGGTCCCGCCTGAGAATCAGCAGGGTCAGGAGGCCTCCGATGGCGGCCAGGGTCAGCGCGTAGGGAGCGGCGCTGGCATACTGGGCCTCCTCGGTGTAGGACCAGACATTGCGGGCCAGGGTTTCAAAACCAATGGGCGAGAGCAGCAGGGTCAGCGGCAATTCCTTGAGCACACTCAGAAACACGAAAGCGGCGCTGACCAGCAGGCCCGGCGCCAGCAGGGGCAGCGTGACCCGGCGCAGCGCCCCGCTGCGGGTAACGCCCAGCACGCGGGCGGCCTCTTCCAGCCGGGGAGTGGCCCGCACCAGCCCGCTGCGAACCGGGCCGATGGCCTCGGCGACAAAGTGCAGGGTGTACGCGATGATCAGCAGCGGCAGGGTCTGGTACAGCGCCGGCGTGACCCGCAACACGAAGAAGATCAGGGCCAGGGCGAAGGCCAGCGGCGGCGTGGCATATCCCAGATAGGCAATGCGCTCGATCAGCCGCGGCCAGCGCCCCTGGAACCGGCTGCCAATCACGGCCAGCGGCAGGGCCAGTGCGGTCGTCGTGATGGCCGCGAGCGCCGCCGCTCCCAGCGCCGAACGCAGGGCGTCCAGCACCTCTGTCCACAGCCACGGACTGCCCTCCAGACCCAGCCAGTACAGCATGGTTCCCAGCGGCAGGACCAGCGATACGGCCGCGAGCAGGGTCACGAACACCCACGCCAGGGGACGAAGGCGACCCAGCCGGACGGTGCCGGGCCGCCTCGCTCCGCCGGGCGAGGTCCGCGAGAGAAACACGCCGCGCATGAACCGGCCCTCCAGCCACAGCACGGCTCCCGTCAGCAGCAGCAATCCCAGTGCCAGCCACGCGGAGTACACCCGGTCATAGGCCGCCGTGTACTGCTGGTAGATCGCCGCACTGAAAGTCGGGTAGCGCATCAGGCTCACCACGCTGAAATCTCCCAGCGTATGCAGGCCAATCAGCAGGCCGCCCGACAGCCACGCCGGGCGCAGGTGCGGCACGGTCACCCCCCAGAAGGTCTGCCAGCGGTTGCGCCCCAGCAGCCGGGCTGCGTCCTCCAGCGCCGGGTCCTGGGTACGCAGGGCCGCGTGCAGGTTCAGAAACAGGTACGGAAAGGTAAACAGGGTCAGGACAAGCAGCGCTCCCCAGAAGCCGCCCGGCACCGGCATCCGCCAGCCGATCAGCGTGTCCACCGCCCCGCCCGCCCCGCCCGCCGCAATCAGGGCGTAGGCCCCCACATAGCCCGGAATCGCCAGCGGCAGCACGCCCAGCAGCGTCAGCAGCCGGCGGGGGCGCAGGTCACTGCGGGCCGCCAGAAAGGCCAGCGGCAACGCCACCAACGAGGTGGTCAGCAGGACCGAGGCGCTCAGCAGCAGGGTGTTGCCCGCCAGGACCAGATTCCGGGAACGAAAGACGATTTCACGCAGTTCCCCGGCATCGGCCCCCAGTGCGCGCAGACCCAGATAAGACAGCGGCACCAGAACCCCCAGCATGGTCAGCAGGGCGGGCAGCAACAGGGAGAAGGGAAGTCTTCGGGTCATGGCAGGGAGGGATGGAGCCGGGCACCAATGCAGATCCGGGCGTCAATCATGCCACTTTATCAGACCGGAATACTCGGGTTTTCTTTGCTGCGAACTTGTCTGGATGGTGAAGGCCACGGACTCAGGGTCACGGGCCGCTACCGCACGCGGTTCCGCCAGCCCCAGAGGGACAGAACCAGCACCGTGGGCGGAGCGGTCAGAAGGACTCCGTTGCTCACCCCCTGGGCGACTCCGGTCCTGATCGAGACGTCCGCCTGCGGACCAGAGGACCACACCACCGACAGCAGCGCAGCCAGTCCCACGCCTCCCGCAATCAGCAGTGCCAGGGCAGCCAGGCCCAAACCTAGACTGACCCAGAGCGGCTCCCAAGCCGCCCAGCGCAGCCGCCGGGGCAGCGCCAGCACCCCTGCGGCCAGCACACTCCCGGCCAGGTACACCAGCCCAAAGCTGCGCTCCATCCGGTCGCCCGACAGCACAACGGCGCCCACCACCAGCAGGGTCCCAAAACCCAGCACAGCCAATCCGCGCGCCCACAGGCGCGGCAGGGCCACGCTCGGCAGCAGGACGGCGACCGCCATTGCTGCCCCGATCAGCACCCCCAGGACCTCCACGCTGCAGTGGACCACACGTGAGCCCCGTACCGGACATCAACGGTACGGGCCTCATCAAAAGAGATTGGGTGGAATCCGTCTGAGGGGGTTACAGCAGTCCAGCGTCGCGCAGCAGCTTCTGGGCCTTCTCGATGTTCTTGGGCAGGGCCGTGGGATCCAGCTTGGGGCTGCGCTTGGTGACCTCGCTGAACGGGCGCATGGTGGTGGGCTGTAGGATGTTGCCGATCACCGGGTACTCGAAGTTAACGCTCAGGAAGAAGGTCTGCGCGTCCTTGCCCACCAGGCTGCTCAGGAAGCGGGAAGCCGTGGCCGTGTTCTTGCTGCTCTTCAGAATGGCCGCGCCGGTCGCGTTGCCCAGGTTCCCGATGTCGCCGTTCTTGAAAAAGTAGGTGTCGATGGGGTAGCTCAGACGGTTCACGCGCTGGATGTAGTAGTGGTTCGTCAGGGCCACATCGATCTCGCCGGAGCGCATGGCTTCGAGCATCCCCACGTTGCTCGTCTTGTAATCCCTGGGCTGCAGCGCCTTCATGCCCTCGAGCCACTGCCGGGTGGTCGCCTCCCCGTGCTGGGCGATCATGCCCGCCAGAAAGTCCTGAAAGCTGGGGTACGCGACCGTCCAGCCGATGCGGCCCTTGAGCGCAGTCATCTTGGGCAGGTCCAGCACGCTGTCCGGAAGCTGTTCGGGCTTGATCTTGTCGGTGTTGTAGGCCAGGGTGCGGAACCGGACGGTGGTGGGCAGCCACGAGCGGTCTGCCGGCAGATAGTCGCCCGCCACGTTGCGGGTCAGCGACGTGCCCAGCTTGACGAAGCGGCCCTCGCTCGCCAGTTCGCCCAGTGCGCCCACCGAGTTGCCCCAGAACACGTCGGCGGGACTGCGGTTGCCCTCCTCACGCAGGGCGGCGACCAACTGGGCGTCGCTGCCATAGCGCACGTTGACCTTGATGCCCGTCTGCTTTTCAAACTGCTGAACCAGCGGTTCCACAAAGGTCTTGGCCCGGCCCGAATACACCGTCAGCGTTTGCCCCGACTGGCCCAGGGCCGTGCCGGTCAGAACAAGGGCGGTGGTGGCAAGAATCACGTTTCGCATGTCCTGAATCCTAAGCAAACCACTCGGATTAGTAAGGTATATTTGTCCCGGCGGTTCCCAGGACGACCACCCAGGGCCACCAGAGGGCGGGGGGAGCAAGCAAATACCCCCCGCCCCGGCCTGTGCCCCTAGCGCTCATCCAGGGCGAGTTCCACCAGCCGCGTGACGAGTTCGCTGTAGCCCAGCCCCGACGCCTCGAACAGCTTGGGATACATGCTGGTCTGGGTAAACCCGGGCATGGTGTTCACCTCGTTGAGCAGCAACTCTCCCGTCTCTTCCACGTAGAAGAAGTCCACCCGCGCCAGGCCGGCGCAGTCCAGCGCCCGGAAAGCCTGCAGGGCGCCCTCACGTACCCGTTCGGCCACCTCGGTCGGGATGGGCGCGGGAATGTGGACCTCGGCGCGGCCCTCGGTGTACTTGGTCTCGTAGTCGTAGAACTCGGAGGCAAAGCGCAGCTCTCCCACCGGGCTGGCGATGGGCGCGTCGTTGCCCAGCACGCCGACTTCCAGTTCGCGGGGTTTGTGGGCGGTCATGGCTTCCAGAATCACGCGGCGGTCCAGGCCGAAGGCCAGCGTCAGGGCCGCGTCCAGCTCCTCGGGGCCGCGCACCTTGCTGATGCCCACGCTGGAGCCCAGGTTGGCCGGCTTGACGAACAGGGGGTAGCCCAGCTCTGCGGCACGCGCCCGCACACTCTCCGGGTCGCCGTGCCACTCGCGGCGCACAGCCAGCCGCCACTCCACCTGCGGGATGCCCGCGGAGGCGAGCACCTGTTTGGTCATCACCTTGTCCATGCTCACCGCCGAGCCCAGCACGCCGCTGCCCACAAACGGAATGCCCGCCAGGGTCAGCAGCCCCTGGATGGTGCCGTCCTCGCCCATCGGTCCGTGCAGCAGGGGAAACACGGCGTCGTAACCCTCGGCGCTGGCCACCCGGTGCAGCACCAGATCGCCGCCGGAGACCGCCGCCCCCGACTCCAGGGCCTGCCGCGTCTCGGTGGGCGGCAGCCAGCGCCCCTGCTTGCTGATCGCCACCGGCGTCACGTCGAACTGGTCGCGCGGCAGGGCATTCAGAACGCTGCGGGCACTGCTCAAGCTGACCTCATGTTCCCCGGACTGGCCGCCCGCCAGCAGCAGAATGCGCTTCTTCACGCGGCGCAGTATGGCAGATACCGTCCCCGGTGCGCGGCGCAGGTGACCCTGCGCTGGTCTCTTCGCCCGGCGTCCGGGCCGCCCGCCCCCCCCACCGCCGCTTCCAACCGAGTTCACACCTAAGCCGTTAGACCTACGCTATGATGCGCGGCGATCTAACACAGACAGGTAGGCAGCTGGAACGGACTTACTGGCTTCACAACCGGCCTTTTCGCTCCTTACCGGTCAACCCTATTCAGGAGGCTTCATGAAGAAACTCGTTACCCTCAGCTCGCTGCTCGTCATTTCCGCCGCTCTGGCCGCGTCCCCGGCCGACACCCTGGTGATTCAGTCCGCCGCAGACGTCCCCACCATGGACCCCGGCGTGACCTATGACACGTCCTCCTCGGCGCTCGTGGACAACATGTACGAGACGCTGCTGACCTATGACGGCGCGAGCCTGACCAAGCTGGTGCCCCAGCTGGCCACCAAGTGGACCGTCAGCAACGGCGGCAAGACCTACACCTTCGATCTGCGCAAGGGCGTCAAGTTCCACAGCGGCGCCACCATGACCTGCGCCGACGCCGAGTACACCATCGAGCGCAACCTCGTGACCAACAGCGGCGCGAGCGGCAACTGGTTTATCGCCGAGAGCCTGACCGGCAGCCAGAGCAACGCCGCCGACGACAAGAGCATTACCTGGGCCAAGATCGACAAGTCGGTGGAGTGCAACAACGCCGGTCAGCTGGTCTTTACGCTGCCCGCCGTCGACCCCGCCTTCCTGGCCAAGCTCGCCTACACCGGTCAGGCCATCGTCGAGAAGGCCTACAGCGCCAAGATCGGCGAATGGGACGGCACCGAGGCCACCTGGAAGGACTGGATCGGCAAGGACCTGACCGGCAGCAACCTGAGCAAGCAGCCCAACGGCACCGGCCCCTACCGTCTGGTGCGCGCCGACGCCAACAACCACCTGTTCCAGGCCTTCGACGGCTACTGGGGCGAGAAGCCCAGCATCAAGAACGTGATCCGTCAGAAGGTGCCTGAGCTCGCGGCCCGTCAGCAGGCGCTGCTGCGCGGCGACGCCGACATCATCGAAGGCGGCGGCCGCAGCGTGGACGAGGCGCAGATCAAGGGCAAGCCCGGCGTGACCTGGGTGGACGGCCTGCCCAACACCACCTCTACCGCCATCTTCATGAACGAGAAGATCCAGGGCAAGGGCAACTCCCTGCTGGGCAGCGGCAAGCTGGACGGCAAGGGCATTCCCGCCAACTTCTTCAGCGACGTGAACGTGCGCCGCGGCTTCTCGTACGCCTTCGACTACGACGGCTACATCAAGGACGTGCAGAAGGGCCAGGGCATGCAGCGCACCATGCTGATGCCCGACAGCTTCCCCGGCTACGATCCCAAGGTCAAGAAGTACACCTTTGACCCCGCCAAGGCCACCGAGTACTTCAAGCGCGCCTGGGGCGGACAGGTCTGGAAGAACGGCTTCACGCTGACCGCCAACTACCGCGCCAACTCGGTCGGGGCCCAGACGGCCATGGAAATCCTCAAGAAGAACATCGAGTCGCTGAACCCCAAGTTCCGCGTGAACATCCAGTCCAAGCAGTGGTCTGAAATGCTCGCCGATTCCAAGAAGGGCGAGGAAGCCATGATCCTGATCGGCTGGGCTCCGGACTACGCCGACGCCGACAACTTCATGTACACCTTCTACGCCTCGGACGGCTACTACAGCCCCCGCGCCAACTGGAAGGACGCCAGCGTGGACAAGTGGCTCAAGCAGGCCCGTTCGACCGTGAACGTCGCCGAGCGCAACCGCCTGTACAGCCTCATCGGCAACCGTGCCTACGAGCAGGCCCCGTTCATCCTGGTGCCCGCACCGGTCAACTACACCTTCCAGAGCAGCCGACTCAGTGGCGCGCCGATCACCAAGGCCGGCTTCAACCCCATGACGTCGCTGAACTGGAAGGATCTGTCCAAGAAGTAAGCGCCAACAGGACCTGACAGGTTCTTCACAGGCGGGCAGGGGAGTCACCACGCGGGTGTCCCTGCCCGCCTTCTGTGCTTGAGGGCCCTTTTGCTTTGACCGTGTCCTTGTGTAGACTGGCTCGCCCTATACTTGGCAAACCTTCTGCACCTGGCTGTCAAGCTGTCCGCCCGACCCGTTGTCATTTTTCATCCGTTGAACCCGAGGCCCCCGCATGCTGAACTTCACCATCCGACGGCTGATCCAGATTCCGCTGGTCATGCTTGTCCTGTCCGTCATCGTCATCGGGCTGACACAGTTGCTGTCGCCCGAGCAACGCGCCGCGCCGTACATCCGTTCCGAACAGCAGGCCGCACGTCTGGAACAGATCATCACGGAACGCGGCCTGCGCGACCCCTTTCCGGTCCAGTACGGGCGCTGGTTTTCCAACACCATCCGCGGCGACCTGGGCTTTTCCAAGGCCAGTGGCAAGGACGTGATTCCCACCATCCAGGAACGTCTGCCGAACACCATTGAGCTGACGCTGGTCACCGCGCTTCCCATTCTGCTGCTGTCCATCTGGCTGGGCACGCTGAGCGCCCTGCACAAGGACAAGCTGCTTGACCAAATCCTGCGTGTGCTGGTGGTCTTTGGCTACAGTCTGCCCACCTTCGTGCTGGGCATCGTGCTGCTGGCGGTGTTCTATGCGTATCTGGGCTGGCTGCCCGGCGCCGGACAGCTGGAGATCATCAACCAGTTTGCCGTGGGCGACCTGCGGCGCTATACCGGCATGATGTCGATAGACGCCGCGCTCAACGGCCGCTGGGACATCGCTTGGGACGCGCTGCGCCACATGATCCTGCCCGCCGTGACGCTGATGATCGTCCTGAGCGCCAACCTGGTCAAGGTGATGCGCAACAGCATGCTGGAAGTGCTGACCAGCGATTACGTGCGTACGGCCCGGGCCAAGGGCCTGTCCTCGCGGGTGGTGAACGGCAAGCACGCCCGCCGCAACGCCCTGCTGCCCATCGTGACGCTGGGCGGCTTCCTGGTGATCGGGCTGCTGGGCGGCTCGATCATCACCGAGACCATTTTCGCCTACCCCGGCATCGGGCAGTGGTTTGTGCAATCCGCGCTGCAGCTGGACATTGCCGGCGTGCTGGGCTTCACGCTGCTCTCGGCCCTGTTGGTGGTCGTGATGAGCACCGCCGTGGACATCCTGTACGGCGTGATCGACCCGCGCGTGAGGTTCCACTGATGCGCGCGCACCTGCCAGGAGGACAGGCATGACGACCACTTCTGCCCCCGTTGCCCTTGAAAAACGCGGCGCATTCCAGATGTTCTGGACCGGCCCGGCCATGCGCAAGCTGCGGCGCAATCCGCTCGCCATCGGCGGACTGATCATCACACTGCTGTTCGCCCTGCTTGCGCTGTTCGCGCCGCTGGTGGCCCGGCCCACCGGCAACTGCCTGCGCGACCTGGGCATGACCAGCCAGAGCCAGATCTACAACCCGCTGGCCGCTCCGTTCTGGAACGCGATCTTCGTGCCGCCGGCCAGCTGCTACAAGATCGAGCGTCTGAGCTTTGCGCAGGAACCCGCGCCGCCCAACTCGGTTGCCGGAGCCACCGCGCCCTTCGGGACCGTTAACGGCTACAACATCTTCTATGGTCTGATCTGGGGCACCCGCACCGCTCTGAAAATGGCCTTTACCATCGTGGGCATCACGCTGCTCGTGGGCGTGCTGATCGGGGCCATCAGCGGCTTCTATGGCGGCTGGATCGACAACCTGATCCAGCGCTTCATTGACGTTCTGTTCGCCATGCCGGGCCTGGTGCTGACCGTGGTGATCCTGACCATCCTGCGGGCCAAGAATCCGGGCGGCGACCCCACCTGGCCGATCATCTTTGCCTACAGCGTGGCGGGCTGGGCCTCGTACGCCCGCGTGATCCGCGGCGACGTCCTGAAGACCCGGCAGCTGGAATACGTGGACGCTGCGCGCGGCCTGGGTGCGCGCGACATGCGCATGATCCTGAAGCACATCATCCCCAACAGCGTAACCACCGTGTTCACGATCGCCGTGCTGGACCTCGCGACCGTGCCGCTGGGCATCGCCGCCCTGAGCTTCCTGGGCCTGGGCTTCGAGCCGGGGTACTCCGAGTGGGGACAGCTGGTGGACTTTGCCCGCGCGTGGCTCAAACCCGAATACTGGTACGTGCTGGTGTTTCCCGCCGCCTTCATCGTGCTGTTCAGCTTGGCCTTCAACCTGTTCGGGGACGGTCTGCGCGACGCACTCGATCCGAAGACGCGGTAGGTTCGCAAAAGAGATTCAGAAGCAGGCGGCGCACAGGGAATCTCCTGTGCGCCGCCTGCTTCTGTTGTTCAGGAACCCGTGGTGTCGGCGGTTTCCGGGCCCCGCACCCAGTCGGGCAGCTGCTTCCAGACCCACAGGTGCAGAATCAGTGCCAGGATCAGAAACGACAGGACCGCCCACCCCTGCGACAGGGTGGCGCAGGCGAGCAGCAGCGGCACTCCGGGAACCGTCGCCGCCTGGATCGCCGCAGTCAGGGCAGCCTGATGTGCGGGCTGGTCTTTTTTCCTGGCAGCGTAGCGCGCCAGGGTCAGGGCCACCAGGGATACCCCCAGCGCCACCCCTCCCAGAATGAGCAGCGCGGGGAGAGGCACCGGAACCGGACGGGTCCAGACCAGCAGCCCCCCCAGCACCGCACCGGGCAGGGCCAGGGCCAGCAGGGCCCACAGGTAAACGCGGCGGGCAGCGCGGATCAGCCCCGCCCGACCGGCACGCATTTCCTGAATCAGGGCTTCCAGCATGGGCCGCTTCAGACGCGGGCCGCCAGTTGGTGCGCGTGGGCCGGGCGGCCCCCCACCAGAACCTCGGCACCCTCCGGCAGTTCCTTGCGCAGCCGCGCGAGGCTCAGGCCGCCCGCGTTCAGGCCGGCCTGCCCCACCACCTTGCCGTCACGCACGACCTGCGCGCCGGCCTCCCAGCCCTCCCCCGCCAGCCGGGCGAGGTGGTACCGGGCATTGCCGCGCGCCTCCAGCCGGGCCATGATCTCCTGGCCCACGTAACACCCCTTGCGGTAGCTGATGGCCGGCAGCGGCCCGCCCACGTCCAGGCCCACCTCCTGCGGCAGCGTGCCGGTAAAGCCGTCGCGGGCAATGTCGGGAATCCCGGCGCGGACCCGGGCGGCGTCCAGGGTGGCCAGGGACACCTCCTCGCCCGGAAGGACAGCCCGCACCTCATCCTCGTGCTGGGCAAGGTAATGCAGGTCCACGCCCGCCTCCCCCGTGCGGTTCACCCGTCCGACCAGCACCGTTGCGCCCCCCAGCTCGAAGCTCTGCGCGTCCGGACCATCGGCCTGCCAGCCGGGCAAACTGTCGGCACGCCAGACATGCACGGTGCGCAGCGTCTCCGACACGTCCTGAAGCTCCACCTGATCGAAGATGATGTAACGCTTGAGCCGGGCGAGCAGCGAGGCCGACTGCCCGGCATCCAGGTGCAGGTACACGTCATCGGCCCGCCGGTACGCCCGCGCGAAGTGCTCGATCTGTCCGCGCACGTTCAGAAAGGCGCAGGCCACCAGCCCCGGCGTCGGCGCGCCGCGCAGGTCGCCGGTCATCTGCCCCTGCACAAAGTCCACACGGTCCGCGCCGGTCACGCGCAGTCCGCCCGAGGGAAGAAAGGTCCACATGACGCCAGGGTACGGGAAATGCGGCGCGGCAAGTGAAAGGGAGGCGGGAAAACAGCTTCCGGCCTCCCCCGCAGCGCTCAGGCTTCCTTCAGTCGCTCGCCACGGCCAGTTCGCGGCGCACGCTCCTGAGCCCCTGCGCCTGCCGGGTAAGGTGCCAGCGGTTCAGGTCGGCGACCGACTCGCGGATGATCGCTCCGGCGCGGGGCAACGCGGCGCGGCGGCCCTGCATGTTGTGGTTGACCACCGCCGTCAGGTCGTCGAGGTTCAGCAGGTGGGCGCCGCGCACGTCGGCAATGTCGGGGGCCAGGATGCGCGGCACGCTGATGTCAATCAGGAACATGGCGCGGTCCTCACGCCCCGCCAGCGCCGCCGCCACCGCCTCTCCGTGCAGCACGTAATGCGGCGCGGCGCTGGACGCAATCACCACATCGGCCTCGGGCAGCGCCTCGTGCAGGTACTCGGCGGCGCAGACCCGCCCGCCGAGTTTCTCGGCCAGCTGACGGGCCCGCTCGGCGGTGCGGTTCACCACGATCACGTCCTCGACTCCGGCGGCGCGCAGGTGCGTCAGGGTCAGCTCGGCCGTCTCGCCCGCACCGAGAATCAGGGCGGTGCGCCCAGAAAGGCCCCCGAGCGCCAGGCCCGCCAGTTCCACGGCCGCGCTGGACACGCTGACCACGCGGTCGCTCAGGCCGGTCTCACTGCGGACCCGCTTGCCGGCGGCCAGCGCTCCCTGGGCAATCTTGTTCAACAGGGTGCCGCTCAGGCCGCGCGCGTGGGCGTCCTGCCACGCCCGCTTGACCTGTCCCTGAATCTGGGTCTCCCCGATCACCAGGCTGTCGAGCCCGGCCGCCACCCGGTACAGGTGGGTCACGGCGGCTTCACCACAGTGGCTGTACAGGTGGTCTTCCAGGGCGTGGCCCCACGCGCCCTGAAACGCCGCCAGCGCGTCGCCGGACAGCCCGGCGAAGTAGACCTCGGTGCGGTTGCAGGTGGAAAGCAGCATCACCTCGCGGGCATGCTGGCCCAGATGCGCCAGCAGCGCCTCTTCCTCGCCGGCACGCACGGCGGCGCGTTCGCGCACCTCGACCGGAGCAGTGTGGTGGTTGAGGCCGACCACCACGAAATCCAGCGGATCGGGCGTGGGCCCATGCGCCTGGCGCAGCAGGGTGCGGGCGGTGGGACAGGCCAGCGTCATGCGGGCACTCCCAGGGCGGCTTGGATGTCGTCACGCAGGCGCTGCAGCGCGCTCTCGCGGCCCGCACCTTCCAGGCTCAGGGCCTGTTCGCGGGCCGTGACCCAGCCGCTGATCTGCGCGTCACCGGGCAGCAGCTGGGCCACCCGCTCGGCGACTGCCCGCGCAAGCATGGGCAGCTCGCGCCCGGTGCCCACAGCCACCTGAACGCCCGCACGCTGCGCGGTCGCTGGAAAGCGCACCTCCCCCAGCGTCGCGTCGGCGGCATGGTTCACCAGCGCGCCGACACGCCGCGCCTCGGCGGCGGCGGCGGCGTTGACGTCTGGCCGGTCGGTGGCCACCACGACCAGCCGTGCCCCCATCAGATCGCCCTCCCGGTAGGGCCGGCGCTCCAGCTGAACCGGCAGTGTACGCAAGTCCGGGTGCAGCTCGGGGGCAATGACCGTCACCTGCAGTTCTGCGGCCAGCAGGGTACGAACGCGGCGCAGCGCCACGGCACCTCCGCCGACGACCACCGCCCGCTGGGCGCACAGATTCAGGAACACGGGCAGCACACTCACACCGCGCAGCATAGCGCGTCCGGCCGGGGCAGCCGTCCCCGACCGAACGGTCAGAAAGTCGGCTGGGACGGAATTCTCTGGGGCCACCTGCGGGCGGCGCGGGCCTACTCCGTGCGCAGGTCCGCTGGGGTTCTTTCCTCTGCCTCGGGATACGCATCGTCATACAGGGCGGCGTAATGTTCGCCCAGACCCACCAGAAACCCCATCTCCTCGCGGGTGGTGCGGGCGCTCAGGCGGGTCTCGAAGCTCAGCAGCAGCGCGGCAAACGCCAGCGAGGCCGAGCCCAGCACCGCCACCACCACCGGCAGCAGCCCCGCCGCCTCGCCGAGCAGCGAAGACCCGCCGATCAGGATGCTGGTCAGCACCAGCAGCGCCACGGCCACGTACAGCGCGGTCATGGCCCGCACGAGCAGGCGGGTCCGGCGGGCCAGCCGGGGCAACTGGCGCACGATCAGCCGTTTTTCCTCGCGGGCACGCGGTTCCTGCTGGCCTTCGGGCGACACCAGAAAGCGGAAGCGCGCGGTCAGGTGCCGCACCCGGTCGGTGGCGCGGCCCACCCGCGTGCTCGTGCTCATCAGCAGCGTGCCCGCTCCGCTGATCAGAACGGCGGGGGTGATCATGGCGGTCAGAACACTCAGGCTGGCGTCGGCCATGACGGCAGGCTAGCGCCGAACGGAGGCCAGCGCGCTCAGCTGTAGGCAGCTGGGAGGAGGGCACGCCCGGCAGACCGGCCTCGCACGGCCCTTCACAGAATCTGCACAGCCCGTAAACGGCTTCTGCACAGCCCGCCCGCATCCTTTGCTCAGACGGGAGAAGGCACCGCGCCGCCCCCGCCCCAAAGGAGCACACCATGAACAAGACCATTCTGTCCGCCATCCTGGGCCTGAGCCTGACCGTCAGCAGCGCCTTCGCCGCCTCGCCCATGCAGGTCACCGCCACCGACGGCAACCTGAGCTATACGGCGCTGTACACCGAGAGTTCGTGGATGGCCATCGCCGTGCCCGTCGCGGACCTGGGCGGCACGGTTCCCAGCGACCTGACCCTGAGCGCCGGCGACCTGGACGCAGGCACCACCATCACGCTCGACGGCGTGACCCGGCAGGGCGATCTGGTGCTGCTGCACGTCACAGTGAGCCGCGCGGACACCGGCAGGGCCATCAACCAGACCGCCACCATCGCCCTGAACTCGGGCGGACAGACCCTGACCACGGTGTCCATCCCAGTCCTGGGCGCCGCGAGCGCCGACGAGTAAGCCGCGGCGGTGGGGCCCGGCGCCCGGTGGCGCGGGCCCACGCGCGTGCTCTAGGCTGAGCGCATGTGGAGTTCACGGCGGGCAGCAGATGTGCCGGGCAGCGTATTCGCGCTGATGGACGCGGCCAAGCAACGGGCGCGGTCGGCCGGACGGGAGGTCATTGACCTGAGCATCGGCAGCAGCGATCAGGCTCCTTCACCGGCCGTACTGGAAACGCTGCGTGAGGCGACCCACGATCCGCTGACCTACCGCTACCCGCTGTTCAGCGACACGCGCCCGCTGCGCGAGGCCGCTGCCGCCTATCTGGGCCGGCGCTTCGGAGTGAACCTCGACGCCGAACGCGAGGTGCTGCCGCTGATCGGCGCTCAGGAGGGACTGGCCCACCTGCTGCTCGCGGTGACCGACCCCGGTGACACGCTGCTGCTGCCCGATCCGGGCTACCCGCCGTATCTGGGGGCGGCGGCGGTGGCCGGCGTGCGCGCGGTGACGCTGCCCCTGCTGCCCGAACGCGGCTTTCTGCCGGATCTGGACGCCCTTCCGGCCGACCTGCGCCCCCGCGCCCTGCTGCTGAACTACCCCAACAACCCGACCTCCGCGGTGGCCGACGCCGCCTTCTTCCGCGCGGTGGCGGCGTGGTGCCGGGCGCGCGGCACGCTGCTGATCCACGATCATCCCTACGCCGAGCTGACCTTCGGCGACTACCGCGCCCCCAGCGCCCTGGAAGCGGGGGTACAGGGGGTGGTGGAACTGCATTCGCTGAGCAAGACGCACCACATGGGCGGCTTCCGGGTGGGCTTTGCCGCCGGGGATGCCGACGCTCTGGCCGCGCTGGCCCGCGTGAAGGGAGCTGTGGATTTCCATCCGTACCTGGGCATCCAGCGGGCCGCTGCGCTCGCGCTGGGCCTGCCGGATGAGGTGGGCCGCGCCGGCGCGGCGGTGTTTCAGGAGCGCCGCGACGCCCTGGTCCCGGCCCTGCGCGCCCTGGGCTGGGAGGTCGCCCTACCCCAGGCGAGCATGTACGTCTGGGCCCACGTGCCCGGCCTGACCGACAGCGTGGCCTACGCCGTGCGGGCGGCCGAGACCACCGGCGTGGCGGTCAATCCAGGTCGGGCTTTTGGAGAGCGCGGCGAGGGTTTCGTGCGCTTTGCCCTGATTCAGCCGCCCGAGGTGCTCGCCGAGGCAGCCCGGCGCCTGTCGGAGGTGGCGGTCTGCGGAGCCGTGCCCGTCAGCCCGTCCTGAACGGGGTAACCGCTCAGTCCATTGCCAGCGCGAGGTCCGGCTGCCGGACGCTCGCCCCGATGCCACGCAGACGCTCGCCCAGACGCTCGTAGCCCCGGTTCAGATACTGCACGCCGTCAATGACGGTTTCGCCCTCGGTGGTCAGCGCGGCGATAAACAGGGCCGCTCCGGCGCGCAGGTCGGCGGCCTTGACGGGCGCGGCGTGCAGGTCCGCGCCCTGGATTACCTGGGTGTAGCCGCTGACGGTGATGTTTGCGCCCATGCGGTGCAATTCGGCCACGTGGGTCAAGCGGTCGGGATAGACCGGGTCCTGCACCACGCTCGTGCCGGGCACCGTTGCCAGCAGCGCACTCATCTGCGGCTGCAGGTCGGTGGGAAAGCCCGGGTAGCTCTGGGTCGTGATGTTCACCGGCTTGAGCTCGCGCACGGTGGCGTCCACGATCAGGCGGCCCGCCTCCTCGGTGATTTCCACGCCCATCTCCTGCAGCTTGGCCGTCACGGCGCGCAGGTGGTCGGGGCGCACGTTGTTGACCGTCAGGCGGCTGCGGGTGGCGGCGGCGAGCATCATGAAGGTGCCGGCCTCGATGCGGTCGGGAATCACGGTGTATTCGCCGCCGCGCAGGGCGGGCACGCCCCGCACGGTGATGGTGTTGGTTCCCGCACCCTCGATGTCGGCGCCCAGGCTGTTCAGGAATTCCACCATGTCCACCACATCGGTGTCGATGCTGGCGTTTTCAAGAATCACGACGCCGTCTCCGAGCACCGCCGCCAGAATGGCGTTGTGGGTGCCGCCCACCGTCAGCAGCTCAAAGGTAAAGCGTCCGCTGAGGCTGGCCGAGCGCCGGGCATCAAAGTTGCCGCCGTCCTCGGTGATCTCCACACCCAGCGCCCGGAAGGCCTTGACGTGCTGGTCCACCGGACGCGGCCCCCACGCGCAGCCGCCGGGCATGCTGACGGTGGCCTCTCCGGCACGCGCCAGGATGGCCCCCATCACGATGAAGCTCGCCCGCATCTTGCTCACGAGCGCGTACGGCGCGTCGGTGTTCAGGATCTCGGGGGTGTGCAACTCCAGGCTGTTGTCGCCGACCCAGCGGTGAACCGTGCCCAGGTGGGCAAGCAGGTCAAGGATGGTGTACACGTCACTCAGGCGGGGAATGCCGTGAAGGATCACCGGCTCGTGGGTCAGCAGGCTGGCCACAATGACGGGAAGAGCGGCATTCTTGCTGTGCTGAACGGTAATTTCGCCGCCGATCTGGCGGCCACCCTTGATCTGGAGCGGGGTCAATTGCATGGCTTCATCCTTTTTCTGCTGGGGACCCCAGGGGGGTGGTCAGAGGGGGCGGTACGGTGATGACGGTTGAACGCATTCATCCCGACTACAGGTGCATGTTACACATCATACTCACCGCACGTCTAGACTCGTCTATCTGCGAAGCCTCATGAACTCATCAGGCGCGCGGCCGCCTGCGGCTGATGGTGAGGAGGATGTTGAGGGGAGTGTGGTTGCGTGATACGCTTCCCACACACCCACGCCCCCACCGGGCCGCGTGAGGCCCATTCAGGAGAGGCATGCCCAAGAAGGAACGCAAACGCCTGCAGGTGGTCATCAGCGACGAACAGGATGCCCTGCTGACACGGACCGCTTATGAGTTGTCTAGCCCCGAACGGCTGATCAGCAAGAGTGAAGTGGTCCGGCTGGCCATCGAGAAGATCGCCCGCGAACTCGGGGACGGCGAGCCGCTCGACGGCTTCCGGGCCCTGCTGGAAAATGAGGATCCCGAGGCCGACAGCTAGAACCACAGGGCGCCGCGGCATCACAGAACTGGCGGAACGGACCAAACCCCGTTGCGCCAGTTTTTTTCACGGCGTCCACGTGATCGGGAGCGACCGTGCAGGCCAGGCGGGTGGGCTCAGGGGGCCTGCTGGGCGTAGGGCGTGCCCAGCACCCGCCGCGCCCCCAGGTACCGCGGGGCCCAGTAGCGGTCGGTCATCAGCGCGTCAATGCTGACCTTGCCCCGGTAGCTGTTGGCGCTCACGAAGGTGTCGTCTCCCAGGTAGATGCCCACATGGGACACCCGGCCCCGGCCCTCGGTGTCGAAGAACAGCAGGTCGCCGGGCTGCAACTGCCCCGCCTCGACCGGCAGGCCCGTCCGCGCCTGATCGGCACTGACCCGGGGCAGGCGTACGCCCAGCGGCGTAAACACCTGCAGGACGAAGCCGCTGCAGTCCAGGCCAGCGCGGGTGGTGCCACCGTAGACATACGGCGTGTCGAGCATGGCGAGCGCCGCGCTGCGCCAGTCGCTGGAAAGCGCGGGCAGGGCCTCGGGAGGAGCGGGCAGCGGCTCGGGCGCTGCCCAGGACGGCCCGAGCGCGGCGGTGGGGAGCGCAGGCTGTTCTCCCGCCGCACTCCGGAGAGGAGCCGACAGCGCTGTCGGAAGTACCAAAGGGGGCAGCCCCCCCGACGAAGTCTGGAGGGGCTGGGAGTTGGAGGAAGCGGCCGGAGCCTGAGCGGGCTGGAACGGGGCGGTGGCGAGGGGGGCCACGACCGGAGCGGCGGGCCGGATGGCGGAGACGGGCAATTTCAGCACCTGACCCACCGTCAGCACCGCGCCGACCGGCAGCAGGTTCTCGGCGAGCAGGGCGTCCACACTCACGCCGTAACGGCGCGACAGGGCATACAGGGTCTCCCCCGGCTGCACGCTGTGGCGGTATGGATCCTGCACGAGCAGCACCTGTCCCACCTTCAGGTCGGGTGCGGTCAGGTGGTTGAGGGCCAGCAGGGTCTCCACCCGCAGACCGACGCGGCGGGCGATGGCGTAGGCAGTGTCGCCCGCCTGAACAGTGACCGTCTGTACGGTGACTGCCTGGGCAGGCAGAGGGGCAACCTGCGCCCGGGCCGAAGCCGCACAAGCAAGCAGGACCGTCGTCAGCAGGGAAACACGCCAGGATTGAAATGAGAATTGCAGCATCCGGACAGGGGCTCACAGGGGGCGAGATGAGAGGAACCGAAGCAATTGATGTAAAGCTGTTGGGCGCACCGTAACACGCCGCTCCGGTTCATGCCTAGTCCCGCCCGACACTGACCCCAGCGGGGGGATGCGGGTGAGCAAATTCACGCACAGCGGCCCACATGGTCATGGAAACCTTGAACATGGGCCGGGTCCCCTACATCCCCTGACCAGGGACAGACCAGAGCCGCTCAGGTGGCCGAGGCCGGCGCTGCCCGCCGGGCCCGCCGGTACAGTCCCAGGTAGATGGCAGCCACACTGGCCGCGTACATGGCGAGCGTCCAGCCGAACAGCACGTTGAAGGCCGTGCTGAACGGCAGCTGACCGCGCACCACGCCGGAGAGAATGCTGCTCGCGGCCCAGCCCAGGTCCCAGGCGATCACGTTCACGGCCGAGTACATGGGGCGGTCATTTTCCGGCAGGGCCGACATGGCGTAGGCCCCGTATACCGGGCCAGCCGCGTTCATCAGCGCTCCGCGGGTGAACAGCGCGATGGTCACCAGCCACAGCTGCGGCGCAAAGCCCAGCAGCGCCAGAAACGGCAGGCTGGAAGCCTGCACGAGCAGGACCGCCGGCAGCTGCCCCAGTCGCCGCACGAGCAGCGGCTGCAGCAGCGCCGTCGCCGCCGTCGCCAGACTGGCCCACGCGAACAGCAGGCCCAGGCTGGCGTAGCTCACCTGAAAACGGCCCTCGATATAGATGTTCAGGAAGGGAATGGTGGCCCCGGCCCCCAGCCCCACGAGCAGATTGGGAAACACCAGCCGTCCCATGGTGCCCCAGTCCTGCACGGCGAAGCTGCGGCCGGTCTGGGACGACTTGCCCGTGGGCTTCAGGGCCAGCACCGGAGCCAGCCCCAGCAGCTGCAGCGCCGTGGCAACCAGCAGCGCGGCCCGGAGCGCCCCCAGTCCCGCGGGCTCGGTGGCGGTGGCGGCGGCGTACAGTTCCGGAATCCGTCCGCCCAGCAGGTTGCCCAGAAAGCCCGCGCCGGTCATCAGGGCGCTCTGCACACTGAACAGGGTCACGCGGTTCTCGTCGGTGCTGTTGTTGGCCATGAAGGGCGAACCCGCCACAATCAGCAGCGCCGCTCCACTGCCCTGCACCAGCGCCCCCACGACTACGCCCGCCACGACCGGCAGACCGGCCCCGCCCGCCAGCGCCAGCGCCAGGGTGCCCAGCAGGCTCAGCGCCACCCCGATCTTGATGGTGTGCGCGTTGCTGATGCGCCGCGCCAGCGCCACGGCGGGCAGACTCAGGCACACCAGGGTCAGCGCGGGCAGGGCATTCATGAAGCCCTGCCACTCGGCTCCCAGGCCCAGCGCCCGCAGATAGAAGTTCAGGAACAGAACCAGAAACGCCTGGGCCAGCCCGAACGAGAAGACAGACGCCAGGTACAGCCAGACCTGCCGGGAAAAGCGCCAGTTCATGCCGGCCCTCCGGCTGCGGGTGGGTTAACGGCCTTGCTCCGCACCCTCCACCCCCACCTTCGGACAGAAAGACGCCAGCCCACACGCCCCACACTGCGGCTTGCGGGCGTGGCATACCCGCCGCCCGTGCAGGATCAGCGCGTGGTGCAGAAAGACCCAGCGCCCACGCGGAAACAGTTTTTGCAGGTCGGTTTCCACCTTGTCGGGGTTGGTCTGGGTGCTCAATCCCAGACGGCGGGCCAGACGGCCCACATGGGTATCCACCGCGATGGCCGGATACCCGTATGCGTTGCTCAGCACGACATTGGCCGTCTTGCGGCCCGCACCGGGCAAGGCCACCACGGCGGCGAAGTCGTCGGGGACCTCGCCGCCGTGCCGCTCGACAAGCAGGCGGGCGAGCGCCGCAAGGTTGCGGGCCTTGCCCCGGTACAGTCCGATGCGGCGGATCAGGGGCTCTATGTCCTCGGCGCTGGCCGCGCTCATGGCGTGGGCGTCGGGATAGCGGGCGAACAGGGCAGGAGTAGCGGCGTTCACGCTCACATCGGTGGCCTGGGCGCTCAGGACGGTGGCGACGAGCAGTTCAAACGGCGTGCGGAACTCCAGTTCGGTGCGGGCGTCCGGGTACAGGGTATCCAGCACCGTCAGGACCTGCGGAGCACGGCTCCGGGCCCCGGCAGGCAGACGCGCCGCAGGACGCCGGGCAGAGGAAGAGGAGGTCATCGGGTTCCCAGGCTAGCGCCCCTCCCTGGCAGGCTGTCCGCCCGGCCCAGACGCAACCCGTGCAGACGCGGCCCGGGCAGATGCAACCCGGGCGGCCTCCGCCGCGTAATCGGGGGCATGAGAGTCCTCTCGTTGATCTTTGGCATCCTCGCCGCCCTGGGACTGCTGCTGGGGCTGCTGCCGCTGTTCGGGTGGCTGAACTGGCTGGTGGTGTTGCCTCCCGCCGTGCTGGGGCTGGTGTTCGGCGCACTCAGCCGCGACCGGGGAGCCACCACCCTGAGCGCGGTCGTCGCCGTGCTCGCTGCGCTGCGCCTGCTGCTGGGGGGCGGCGTGCTGTAACGCGCCGCCGGGAGAGCCGCCTTGCACGTCCGCCGGGCCTCTGCTATTTTGGTTGGGCCCGCGTGACCGCGCGGCACCTTTGAATGGCAGATGGGTTCTTAGCTCAGTTGGTAGAGCATCGGTCTCCAAAACCGAGGGTCGTAGGTTCAAGTCCTACAGGGCCCGCCAGACAAAACCTCCCGCTTCGTGCGGGAGTTTTTTTTGGTGTGTGCGGCCACCTCACCCCCGATCATGCGGTGGCCGTGGGCCGTGTGGCGCTCCACCAGGACCGAAAGGTCCACGCCGGACAGTTTCCCGTTCCCCACCATCACCCGGCCCCCCACCATGTTGAGGGCCGCGCGCGGCGGGGTACACAGCAGGGCGCTGCGGAGTCGTGCGTGGCCCCGGAATACCCCACGATCAGGTTGGCGGCAAATCCCGGCGCCAGCGGGCAGATGTCGTCGCGGTTCAGCACCGCCGCGCCGCCGCGGATGGCCAGCCACAGGGCGTCGTAGGCGCTCAGGGCCACCCGCACCCCGGCGTTCGAATGCGGCGCAAGCAAGACAGTGCGGGTGGGATGCCGGGTGGGGTGCATGGAGCCTCCTGTGGACGAACGGTCATGCAACACAAAATGGCCCCGACCACAGCGGTCAGGACCAGAAATTGGGCTTCCCCCACGGGGAACAGGAACGCTTCCCAGTTTAGAGCACATTTGGTCTCCGCCCGATGACCGGCGTTGGGGGTAGACTGGAAGCGATGAGTGATACCTCCCCCCTCCGTCGCCTGCACCGCGTTCAGGAACTCGATCTCAATCTGGACCGCCTGCGCGACGAGGAAAAGAACCTGCCCGACGACCTGCGCGCCGCCCGCAACGAGCAGGAGCGTCTGAACAACGACCTGGAAGACACCGAGATCACCCTCGAGGGGGTGGACAAGCGGGTCCGTGCTCAGGAACAGGATCTGGCGGGCACCCGCGCCCAGATCGAGCGCGCCCAGGAGGAGCAGGAGAAGAGCGCCTTCGACGCCCGCGCCCAGAGCCAGTACGGCAGCCGCATCCAGCAGCTCGGCGAGCGCGCCGACGAGATGGAAGAGGACCTGCTGCCCCTGCGTGAACGCCAGCGCGAACTCAACGAGAAGGCCGCCGAGCTGCGCAGCCAGCACCGCGCCCTGCGCCCCACCCTGAACGCGCTCGAGGAACGTGACGAGGCCCGCGTGCAGGACCTGCGCGATCAGGGCGAGGCCGACCGCCAGGAACGCGCCGCGCTGGTGGGCGGCCTGGAGGCCCGCACTGTGCGCGAATACGACATGATCCGCAAGGCCAAGAAGGGTCTGGGGGTCGTGGAGATCCGGGGAGGACGCTGCACCGGCTGCAACGTGGTCCTGCCGGTCAACGTGCAGCAGAAAGCGGCGCTGGGCAAACTGCCCCCCGTGAAATGCCCCTCGTGTGGGCGCTTCCTGATCCGGCTGGACCTGGACTGAAGCCAGTGGGAGCGGAGCTCCCCGGTGGGGTCCCGGTCTCCTGGCCCGCACCCCGACTGGAGGCTTCTCCCCCACCCGCCCACAACATCAAAAGCCACCGCCCGGAGGACCGGGCGATGGCTTTTGATGTTGTGGGCGGGTGCCGGTGCTAGAACTCCATCTGCGTGAACACCCTGCGGATCTCTCCGCGGTCCAGGCCACAGCCCAGCAGCGTCAGCAGCAGGATGCGGGCCTTGTGGGCATTGAGGAAGCTGGCCGGAATGGCGCCGGCGTCCACCAGCGTCGCCCCGCCCCCCGCGTACCCGTAGACCGGCAGCACCGGCCCGGCGTGCGTACGCGTGGCAATGACCACCGGCTGCCGGGTGGCCGCGATCAGGGGCAGCAGTTCGGCCGGCAGATTGCCGGTACCCAGCGCCGCGATGACGATGCCGTCGGCCCCGGCCCGCGCCGCCGCGTAGCCCTCACCGCGCCAGCCGGCGTAGGCGTACAGGATGTCCACGCGCGCGTTCAGGTGGGGCGGGTGGTAACTCACGCGCGGCTCGGGGCCGGCGAAGTACTTGAGGTGGGCGGTATCGCCCTCACGGTCAATCCGCCCGATGGGGCCCGGGTAGCCGCCGAAGGCGTCCACCGCGGTGGTATGCACCTTGGTCACCGTGCGGGCGTCGAAGATGTCGCCGCCGAACACCACCAGGGGTCCGCGCCCGGCGCTGCGGGCGTGCAGAGCCACCCCGGCGGCGTCCAGCAGGTTGCCGGGACCGTCCCAGGACACCTCCTCGGCGTGGCGCATGCTGCCGGTCAGGACCACGGGGGCGGGGGTGTCCAGCAACAGGTGCAGCGCGAAGGCCGTTTCCTCCAGCGTATCCGTGCCGTGTGTGACCACCACGCCGTCATGCTCGGGGGCCACGCGCGCAATCAGGTCACCGAGCTGCAGCATGTGCGCCGGCGTGACCTGTGGACTGGGCAGGGTGAAGGGCTGGAAGTCGCGGACCTCCACCCCCGGCAAGCCCGGCACGCTGGGAGCCTGCTGGGGCGTCAGGCCGCGTCCGTCCGGGCTGGGCCGGCTGGCGATGGTGCCGCCGGTATGAATCACTGCGAGGCGTTGCATGACCGGCATTGTGGCGCCTGACCGGCAGCCCGCGTGCCCGGGTGCGCCGCGCCACGAACGGATATGAAAAACCCCGCCCGCCCGGACGGACCGCTGCACTACACTGCCGGTCAGGTGAAGTGGAATGATTGAAGACAACCGTCCGCTGGACGTGGTGATTCTCGCAGCGGGCCAGGGCACCCGTATGCGCTCGGCCCTGCCCAAGGTGCTGCATCCGGTGGGAGGCCGCCCGATGGTCGCGTGGGCGGTGAAGGCCGCCCGTGAGCTGGGCGCGCGCAACGTGGTCGTGGTGACCGGCCACGGGGCCGGGCAGGTGGAGGCGGCGCTGACCGGACCACAGGGCGCGCCGGACCCTGGCGCGGTCCATCAGCCCCAGCTGGTCTTCGCACGCCAGGACCGGCAGCAGGGGACCGGCCACGCCTTCGTGTGCGGCATCGATGCGCTGGGGGACCACGCGGACGCGGACGTGCTGGTGCTGTACGGCGACACCCCGTTGCTGCGCACCGAAACGCTGCGCGCGCTGCTCGAAGACCACCGCACGCGCGACAGCGCACTGACCATCCTGACCGGCGAGCTGCCCGACGCCACCGGCTATGGCCGCATCATCCGTGATCTGGAGGGCAACGTCGAGCGCATCGTGGAGCAAAAGGACCTCAAGCCCCACGAACAGATCGTGCGCGAGTTCAACAGCGGCGTGTACCTGATGGATTCGCGCGCCTCGGGGCTGGCACACCGCATCACCAACGACAACGCGGCGGGCGAGTACTACCTGACCGACCTGCTGGAGCTGTACCACGCCGAGGGCGAGCAGGCCCACGCTTTCAAGCTCAGCGACCCCGACGAGGTGCTGGGCGCCAACGACCGGCGCGGCCTGGCCGAGCTGGAAGCCATCCTGCGCCGCCGCATCAACATGGCCCACATGCAGGCCGGGGTGACCCTGCAAGACCCCCACAGCATCCGCATCGAGGACGGCGTGGCCTTGGGCCGCGACGTGATTCTGGAACCCGGCGTGATTCTGCGGGGGCGCACCCGCCTGGCAGACGGCGTGACGGTGGGGGCATACAGCGTGGTCACCGACAGCGTGCTGGAAGCGGGCGTGGTGGTCAAACCCCACAGCGTGCTGGAAGGCGCGCACGTTGGCGCGGGCAGCGACGTCGGGCCCTTCGCGCGCCTGCGCCCCGGCAGCGTGCTGGGGCCGGGCGTCCACATCGGCAACTTCGTGGAGACCAAGAACGCCCATCTGGACGCCGGGGTCAAGGCCGGGCACCTCGCCTACCTGGGAGACGTCGAGATCGGCGCGGAGACCAACGTCGGGGCAGGCACCATCATCGCCAACTTCGACGGCGTGAACAAGCACCGCAGCACGGTGGGCGCGGGCGTCTTCATCGGCAGCAACAGCACGCTGATCGCGCCGCGCACGGTGGGAGACGCCGCTTTCATCGCCGCCGGCAGCGCCGTCCACGACGACGTTCCCGAGGGAGCGATGGCGATTGCGCGCGGCAAACAGCGCAACATCGAGGGCTGGTCGCGCCGGTACTGGGGCGGTATGGCCGACAAGGTGCAAAGAAAGCTGCCCTGGATCGCGGGCTGGCTGGAACGGCGCGACTAACTCCGGGCCTGAAAAGCAGGGCCGGTGACCACCGTCACGGCCCTGCTCCTTTGTCCTTCAGGACTGTTGTGGCTCAGCGCGAGCGCAGCGTGGTCTGCACCGCACTCATGAACTCGGCGCGGGTGCGCGGATCGTCGCGGAAGGTGCCGCGCATGGCGCTGGTGGTGGTCGAGGAGTTCTGCTTCTGCACGCCGCGCATGGCCATGCACAGGTGGGTGCCTTCCATCAGCACGGCCACCCCCTTGGGAGCGAGCAGTTCCTCGATGGCGTCGGCCAGCTGGGTGGTGATGCGCTCCTGCACCTGCAGGCGCCGGGCGTACAGGTCCACGATGCGCGCGAACTTGCTCAGACCCAGGATCTTGCCGTCGGGAATGTAGGCGATGTGCGCCCGGCCGTAGAAGGGCAGCATGTGGTGCTCGCACATCGAATAGAACTCGATGTCCTTGACGATCACCATCTCGCTGCCCTCGGCCTCGAACACGGCGTCCCCGGCGGCGGCCTCCAGGGTCAGGCGGTAGCCGTCGGTCAGGAAATTCCAGGCCTTGGCCACGCGGTGCGGGGTCTTGAGCAACCCCTCGCGCTGCGGATCTTCACCGATGGCACTCAGCCACTGCTCGGTCAGGGCGCTCAGTCCGGGCAGCTCCAGCTGCTCTTGCATCAGTTGGTCGGCACCCAGGGTGGCGGGGGGATTCGCGGTGGTCATCGCAAGAGTATGTCCTTTTTGGAGGGGAGGGACCGTAATCCAGATTAAGGGGCGGGGGCGGGCGCGCTCGCCCGCCTCCCGCCCCCGCCCCGCGTGGGGCACCCGGACCGCTAGCTGCGGCTGTTGTAGCGCTCCAGCAACTCGGCCTTGAGGTCGTCAAAGCCCACGCCCTTGCGCTCCTGATGGCCGCTGGGGGTGCGCTCACGGACGCTGACCTGCCGCGCTTCCTGTTCCTTATCACCCACGATCAGCATCACCGGGATCTTGGACAGCTCGGCCGAGCGGACCTTGGCGTTCATGCGGTTGGAGGAATCGTCCACCTCGGCGCGCAGGCCCGCCGCGTGCAGTTCGGCGCGCAGTTCCTCGGCATAAGCATTGTGACGGTCGGCGATGGGAATGATGGCGACCTGCCGGGGCGCGAGCCACAGCGGGAAGTCTCCGGCGTAGTGCTCGATCAGGATGCCCACGAAACGCTCCAGGCTGCCGAAAGGCGCGCGGTGAATCATGATGGGGCGGTGGTCCTGGCCGTCCTCGCCGACATAGCTGATGTCAAAGCGTTCGGGCAGGTTGTAGTCCACCTGAATGGTGCCCAGCTGCCACTCGCGGCCCAGCACGTCCTTGACCACGAAATCCAGCTTGGGGCCGTAGAAGGCGGCGTCGCCGGGCTCGACGCTGTAGGGCAGCCCGACTTCCTCGACCGCCTGGATGATCTGCCCCTCGGCCAGGTCCCAGTTCGCGGCGTCGCCCACGTACTTGTCGCTCTCCGGGTCACGGGTGCCCACCCGGAAACGCACGTCGTTCATGCCGAAGGTCCGCAGCACGAGCACGGTCAGGTCCAGCACATCCAGGAATTCCTTCTTGAGCTGGTCCGGGCGGCAGAAGATGTGGGCGTCGTCCTGCGTGAAGCCGCGCACGCGCGTCAGGCCATTGAGCTCGCCGGACTGCTCGTAGCGGTACACAGTTCCGAACTCGGCCAGCCGCACCGGCAGGTCGCGGTAGCTGCGCGGCTTGCTCGCGTAGATGCGGACGTGGTGCGGGCAGTTCATGGGCTTGAGCATGTACTGCTCGTCGTCCACGGTGATCGGCGAGAAGTTGCTGTCGCTGTAGTTCTGGTAATGGCCGCTCGTCTTGTACAGCTCCAGATTGCCGATGTTCGGCGTGATCACGCCCTGGTACCCGCGCTGGAACTGCTGCTCCTTGAGAAAGCCCGCGAGTTCCTCGCGCAGCACTGTGCCGTTGGGCAGCCACAGCGGCAGGCCCTTGCCCACGAGGGGATCAATCGTGAACAGTTCCAGCTCGCGTCCCAGCTTGCGGTGGTCGCGCCGCTTGGCCTCTTCCAGCCGCTCCAGGTACTCGTCGAGTTCCTTCTGGCTGGCAAAGGCGACGCCGTAGACCCGCTGCAGGATGGGGTTCTTCTCGTTGCCGCGCCAGTACGCGCCCGAGGTACTCGTCAGCTTGAAGGCAGTGGGCAGCTTGCCGGTGTTCGGGAAGTGCGGGCCGCGGCACAGGTCCACATAGTCGCCCTGGGTATAGAAGGTGATGGCCTGGTCGTCAGGCAATTCAGAGATCAGCTCAACCTTGTAGGGATCGAAGCCGAAGCGCTCCAGCGCCTCCTGCTTGCTGACCTCCGAGCGCGTGATGTCCAGGCCCTGCCCGATGATCTCGCGCATGATCGCCTCGATTGCGGGCAGGTCCTCCTCACGCAGCGGCTCGGGCAGATCAAAGTCCTGGTAGAAGCCGTTCTCGATGCTGGGGCCGACCCCACGCTTGACCGCTTCCCTGGGATGGCCCTTGCGCGTGTAGAACTCGCCCACCGCCTGACTCATGACGTGGCCCAGCGAGTGCCGGAAGACGCTCTGGGCCTGTCCGGGATTCTTCTTGGTGATCAGACTAATCTGTGCGCCCTCGGGCAACGGCGTTTGCAGGTCGGTCAGAACGCCGCCCACGGTCGCGGCGAGCGCGTCCTGCGCCAGCCGGGGGCCAATCGCCTGGGCAGCGTCCAGCGCGGTCGCTCCCTGCGGCAGTTCCAGTTGTTTTCCATCGGGCAAAAAGACGTGCATGTGTTCCACTCCTTAGAATTCAAGACAAAAAGACCCGGCCTGGCCGCACTCCAGCAGGACGCCTGAAAACCGTCTATAGGTTCTCAGGCGCAGGGAGTTCGCGTGTTCAGACCGGATGGGCCAGACATTCGTAGCCACACGGCAGCCATCACCAGACCGGAGTGATGGGCGCGTGACTTCATGCAGGCAGGATAGCGGTTTGGGACGAGTGGGGGCAAGCGCGGCGGCGGCGTCACCCAGTTCCCGCCGCACACACCGCCCTCCAGGCATGGAAACAGCTCCAGGGCGCTGTCGTCTTTGTCGGGCTTACCCGTGAACGGCTCAGCCCTGCACTCCAAAGGCGGCACTGCCGGACACCCCTTTGGGATTCGGCCCCCACCTGTTGGTCTGGGCATCGCTGTCTGATACCACGAAAACCAGCACCACGATTCCGCCCACCAGGGGAATGAGGCTCAGGAGTTGCCACCAGCCGCTCCGTCCCGTGTCGTGCAGACGCCGGGCAGTCAGGGCGAGGCCTGGAATCAGCACCGCCAGCGTATAGATGCCGCTCAGGACCCCCAGTGAGAGATCGTCGCTTCCCAGTCCGAGCATGCCGTCCACGAACCCCAGAACGAACGTGATGATGAGGTTGAAAAGCGTAAACATCCAGTATTCGCGGCGACGGGCACGGCCAGAAAAGTCGGCGTAATGGTGACGGATGACCTTCAGATATTCGTTCACGCAAACAGCGTAGGAGCGCAGACACCGCCGCGTTGCCGCACTTGCGCGTGGCCCGGCGGGGGATCTGGGGGTATACCGTGACCTCCATGCACCGCCTGAGTCTGCCAAGCGTTCTCCTGCTGTTCCTGCCCGCCTGCGCCCCCGCCCTGAGCGGCCCGGCAGTGTCCCTGCCCGACGTGACCGCCCCCCTCACCATGCCTGGCCCGGAGCACCTGCGCGTGGTGGTCATGGGGGACCAGGGCACCGGAACGGACGTGCAGCGGCGTGTCGCGGCGGCCATGCAGGAGGTATGCGCGCGCGAGGGCTGCGATCTGGGCGTGGGCCTGGGCGACAACTTCTATCCCGCCGGCCCGCGGGAGGTGGGCTCTCCCCTGTTCCAGACCCGCTTTGAGGACGTGTATGGCCCCCTGAACCTTCCCTTCCTGATGGTGGCAGGCAACCACGACGAGAGCGGACTTTTTGGCGGCGACGGAACGGACGCACGCGGAGCGGAGACTCAGGTCGCCTACGCGAAGGTCAATCCGCGCTGGGTGATGCCCGCCCGCACCTACCGGGCACCCGTGACCGCTGGAACCGGAGAGGCTCTGGCCGAATTCTTTGTGGTGGACACCACGCCGCTTGCCGCCTACCTGCCGGGCAGACGGGTGAACGAGTGGCCCGGCGGACCGTGGGACGCTGCGCAGCGCACTTGGCTGGCGAATGCGCTGCGCGGCAGCGGCGCCCGCTGGAAGCTGGTGCTGGGTCACCATCCCCTGTTTTCCAACGGCAAACACGGCGACGCCGGGCAGTACGACGGACTGCCCTTCGCCTTTCAGCGGGGAGACGCGGTGCGCGACCTGTACCGGGTGGCCTGTGGGTACGCGGACGCCGTGCTGAGCGGACACGACCACGCCCTGGAAGTCTTTGCTCCACAGCCGGAATGCCCCGGCACCTGGGCGATGGTGTCCGGTGCAGCGGGCAAGGCCGAGGGCGCGCGGACAGGCACGCGGCCCGCCGCCACCGAAATCCATGGACAGCCCGGCTTTCTGTGGCTGCACTTGACGCCGCACACCCTGAACGTGCGGGTCTATACCGTGGCGGCCGACGGAACAGCGCGGCTCGCCGGCACGCACCACATCACCACGCGGGAGGGCAGCAGATAAAACACGAAAGGGGCGGCCCCCGCTGGAGGACCGCCCACTTCTGCCGGACGCTAGGAGTTACAGGCCGGCGGCGGCCAGAAAGGCGTCCAGCTTCTGCGGCCGGAACCCGCTGAGGCTGTGCGCCACCTCGCCGTGAACCAGCGTCGGAACGCTGCGCCGCCCGCCGTTGACGCTCATCACGTAGGCGGCGGCGTCCTCATCCTGCTCAATGTTGATTTCCTCAAAGGCCAGGCCCTTGCTGCTCAGGGCGCGTTTGGCCGCGTGACAGTCGGGGCACCAGTTGGTCGTGTACATCTTGATCATGGGTTCCTCCAGTGCACTGCGCCCGGTCGGACTCGGCCTCAGGCACCGCATCAGTTTACAAAATAAAGCATGAAAAGCAAGCGGCAGGTTGCATATCCGGCGACAGAAAACGGCCCGCCGAGTGGGGCGGACCGCTGCCTGGAAGCGTTTAGGCCGAAGCGGGCGTCTCGGCGGGCGTTTCTGCCGGTGCCGGGGACGCAGCCTCGGTGCCCGCAGCGCCGCTGTCCTCGCCACGCTCTTTCTTGGGCGCGGGAGCCGCCTTGGGGGTCATGATCATGTTCATGTCCATGCCCATCATGCTGGGGTTGCTCTCGGGCGCCCCGATGTCGGCCAGGGTCTCGGCCACACGCACCAGAATGCGCTCGCCGAGCTCCGGGTGGGTGCGCTCGCGCCCGCGGAACATGATGGTGACCTTGACCTTGTGGCCCTCTTCGAGAAAGCGGCGCACGTGCCCGGTCTTGGTCTTGAAGTCGTGGTCGTCAATCTTGACCCGGAACTTGATGGCCTTGACTTCCTGAGCGCGGGCACGCTTGCGGTTTTCCTTCTCGTTCTGCTGCTGCTCGTAGCGGAACCGGCCATAATCGAGCAGGCGGCAGACGGGCGGAACAGCCTGCGGACTGACCATGACCAGATCCATGGCCGCCTCGCGCGCCATGTTCATGGCCTCACGGGTGTCGATGATGCCCACCTGCTCGCCCTCTGCGCCGATCAGACGGATCTGGCGGACGCGGATCTGCTCGTTGACCTTATGTTCTTTCGCTATATTCATCACCTCCGCACACCCCCCGCACGCTGGCGGGCCGGGCGGCTGCACCCACAGAAATATGGGTTAACAGCTCAGTTTACCACGCGGGCCTCTGCCCTTCGCTGTTGCCGTCGCCCCTTTATGTTTCGTTGGTGACTGCGGGCCCTGAAAGCCAGTCGGGCCGCAAACGCAGGCACGCGTCCGGCACGGTTTTTGTTGCAGCTTGGCGCTAAACTGGCACCATGCGGCTCGTCTCGTTCATCCAGGTGCTGCTTTTGCTGACCATCGCGGCCTATCTGGTGCTGGTGACCCTGGAGAATCCGGCGCTGGTGCGCCTGCCGCTGCCCTTCGGACGCGGCGAACTGTCGTTGTCGGTGGGCCTGACGGTGGCGCTCGCCTTGCTCGTCGGGGTGGCCTACGCCGTCCTGCTGCTGCTGCCCCCGGTGTGGGGCGAGCGCGCCCGCCGCCTGCGCGAGCGCCGCGAACGCCGCGCGGTCGAGCAGCGCCTGACCGCCACCCTGCAGGCCCGGCTGGGAGCCATGCCCCCCGCCGATGGTCTGCGGGCACCGGTGGGCCTTCCCGAGAGCAACGCCCTGGAGCAGGTGTCATGAGCGGCGCGGCATGACGCGGCACCCGACGGACCACCCCCCGCAGGCCCGCTGGCTGCTTGCCCCTCCCGCCAGCCGGGAGGAACTGCTCTCGGTGATGCGGCGCTGGCGGGTCTCGCCGCCGCTGGCACAGGTGCTGCACGGGCGCGGCCTGACTCCGGCGCTGCTGGACCCGCCGCTGGCCCTGACCCCCAACCCGGCCCTGGGCGAAGCGGCGCGCCGCCTCGTGGCAGCCATCCGGGCGCGCAAACGTCTGCGCATTCACGGCGACTACGACGCCGACGGTGTGAGCGCCACCGCCGTACTCGTGCTGGGTCTGCGGGCGCTGGGCGCCGACGTACACGGCTTCATTCCGCACCGCCTGAACGAGGGGTACGGCATTCATCCCGACAAGGTGGCCGAACATGCCGCCGCCTGCGACCTGCTCGTGACGGTGGACTGCGGCGTGAGCAACGTCGAGGAGGTCGCCGCCCTGCTGGCGAGCGGCACCGAGGTAATCGTCACCGACCACCACACGCCGGGACCCAGTTTCCCGGCGGCGCTGGTGGTGCATCCCAGCCTGACCGCCGACTACGACCCGCAGATACACAACCTCACCGGCGCGGGCGTGGCCTACCACCTGCTGTGGGCCGTTCATGCCGAACTGGGCCTGGAGGAGCCGCGTTCCCTCTCGGCGCTGGCGACCCTGGGCACGGTGGCAGATGTGGCTCCGCTGATCGGTGAGAACCGGGCGCTGGTGCGCGCGGGCCTGAGTGCCCTGGCCGCAACCGAGTTGCCCGGACTGCGGGCGCTGCTGGATTCGGGCCGGGTGGCGCGGCCCAGCGCCCGCGACGTGGCCTTCGTGATCGCGCCGCGCATCAACGCCGCCGGCCGGCTGGGCGAGGCGGACGTGGCGCTGGACCTGCTGACCACGGCGAGCCGCCACGACGCGGGCCGGCTCGCCGAATACCTGGAGATCCGCAACGGCGAGCGGCGCAAGCTGCAGGACGACATGTTTGCCCAGGCGCTGCAGATTGCCGATCCCAGCGAACCGGCGCTGGTGGTCACGCACCCCGACTGGCACGCGGGCGTGATGGGCATTGTGGCGAGCAAACTGGTCGAGACTTACCACAAGCCGGTGTTTATCGTCGCGCAGGGCAAGGGCTCGGTCCGCAGCACGCCGGGCATCAGTGCGGTGGGCGGCCTGCGCTACAGCGAAGACCTCCTGAAACGCTATGGCGGGCACATGGGAGCGGCGGGCTTTTCCATAGACGACGAACACTTCGGGGCCTTCCGCGAACGCATCCACGCCTACATGCGGCAGTTCCCGGTGCCCCGGCCACAGGTGCGCCTGGACGCCCCGCTGCCCACGCTGGGCGCGACACACGAACTGGTGGAGGGAGCCGGGGCCTTCGAACCCTTCGGCGAGGGCCACGCGCCGCCGCTGTGGCATGTGCGCGACACCCTGAGCGACACGCGGCTGGTGGGCAAGCGTGGCGACAGCCTGCAGTTCCGGATCGGAGCGCTGCGCGGCATCAAGTACGGCGAGCACGACGCCCAGGCAGGCGAGCGTGACCTCGCCACCGGGCTGGTGGTCAGCGAGTGGCGCGGCCAGTCGCGCCTGGAATACCACGCCCAGGCCCTGCGGCCCCCTGCTCAGCTGTCGCTGGACGGGCCCGGGCCGGTTCCGGAGGACATGGACGCCGCGCCGGAGCCCCGGCTGGCCCGCCTGAATCCCCGGGACGCCATGCAGCGTCTGCACGCCGGGGCCAGCGCCCACGCGCAGGGAGCCGTCGCCGCCTACCTGCGCGACAACGTGCCGGGCCTGCAGCTGGTGGCCGCGGGCGACCCCGCTCCTGGCGGCGAGCTGATCCTGTACGCCCTGCCCGCCGAGGAGGACCTGCGCGCGTGGATCAGCGGAGCAGACCGGAACGGTGGCCGGATCGCCTTCGCGCTGGGGCCCAAGACCCTGGCCGAGCTGGAAGGCGCGCTGTCCCGGCATCACCTCAGCGTGCCGCCCGCCAATCCGCTGGCCGACGCGACCCAGGACGAGGCGCACATGGCCGCCGCCGCCGACGCCTACCGCCGCTGGCAGTGGGTTCACCACTGGCGCACGCTGGACGACGCGGGCTGGGCGGCCTCGGTGTACGCCATGCTGGGTCTGACGCCACGCGGCGCAGCGGACCTCGCTGCCGCCGACTGATGGCCAACGATGGAAGCCTGCCGGCCAAATTGAAACAGCTTTTTCAGGTGGGATGAAAGAAAAGAACCCACCCGCCATCGGCCTGGAGCCCCTCAAGGGGGCGTCTTCGGGGCCGCACCAGCACGCAGGGTGACCGACGGCCAGCCTCACGCCCATGCTGTGGGTCCGGCAGACACGCGTGACAGACACAATTTACGACCTTGAAACGCCGGGACGCCTCTTATGGAGGGGCCGCAGCCGACCCACTTCCCAGGGGCCCTTCTCAGTGCCTCCCCGGGTCACAGCGCCTCCCCGGGATGGCCCTGCACGGCATACACGCGCCCAGCCGGACACGGCACAGGAGGAACCCGGCATGTCGGAACCGAGCCGAACGAACTGGACCCCGCAATCCACCGTGTTGATTCCTGCGTCAACCGTCGCAGGCGCCACAGACACCGTGCCCCTGGAAGGTCCGTATGCCGGACACCTGACGCTGTCCCCGGAAAAAATTACGCGTGCGCTGCTGTGGATCACGGCGGTCTTCGCCGGCATTCACGTGCTGACCAAAGTAGCGACGGTGTACTTTCCCGATTTTCCGGGACGCAACTGGCTGGTCATCATGTTCGGACTGGGCGGGGAGGCCAACCTTCCGGCCACCTTTTCGGGGGGGCTGCTGCTGCTCAGCGCCGCGCTGCTCGGAACCATCGCCCTGACGACGCAGCGGGCGGGCGGGCCGTTCTCACGCCACTGGGCCGTCCTCGCGGGCGTGTTTCTGTTTCTGTGTCTGGACGAGCTCGCCGCCATTCACGACAACATCAGCGCCCCCCTCAGCCGGCTCGCCCAGCCTGGGGGCGCCCTGCTCTACCTGTGGGTCGTGCCGTACGGTCTGGCCGTCCTGCTGCTGCTGCTCGCCTCGGTGCGCTTCTTGCTGCACCTGCCCGCCGCCACCCGCCGGCTCTTCGTGCTTGCCGGGGCTATGTATGTCGGGGGGGCGCTGGGCCTGGAACTGATCGAGGCGGCCTCCGACGCCCGCGGGATTCACAGCGGCTTCATTCCTCTGCTTGGCGTGGCCATCGAGGAAACGATGGAGATGCTGGGGCTGGTCGTGTTCATCTCGGCCCTGTTCGGCCATATCAGACGGCAGCTGCCGGGCCTGGACCTGCACCTCTCGGTCACGTCCGGCCCCTCCGGCTCCACGGATTCCTGAACCGCGCCCGGCCCCGGCGCCTGTCCCCCTCAGGGATGCGGCTCAGCGGTCCCCGTCCTCTTCATCATCGTCGTCGGGTTCATCGCCGTCATCGGGCCCACCGGACACCTCTTCGTCGCCGGCCCACACGGGTTCGCTGCGTCGCAGGTCATCGCGGGGAGCGCTGAGCTGCGCCGGGTCCGCCGCCTCGCCCGCCAGGGTGGCCTGGGCGCGGATCAGCACGGCGGGGTCGGCGGGAGCCATCTGATAGCGCTCGGCGAGGTAGGCGGCGACCCACGCGCCGAAATACCACAGCGCCAGCGCGGCCGGATAGCCCTGCACGCCCCCAGGAGCCGGAACATGAATGATCTCGTCGATGCGTGACTCCAGAATCTCGCGGGCCAGGAGCAGGCTGTCATCCGTCTCGCCCAGGATCAGCGCCACCTTGGCGTCACCGCGCTCGTGCTGGGCCTCAAAGGCCCCACAGGTCAGCGGCAGCAGGTCGCCCAGCAGCGGCACGGCCAGGATCTTGCCGGTGCGGGCCAGCAGTTGCTGCCACGCGTGCGGCAGGGCGTCCGCGTCGGGGGTGGCGAGCAGCAGCGGCGTGCGCCCCCACAGACTCCACGCGAGGTCTCGGGCCGGATTGTTCTCCTCCACGTGTGGGCCGCAGCGCCCGGCCAGATCGGCCAACGCGGCGTCGGCGGCCTGCGCCTCATCGGCATGGCCAGTGACGTGGGCCAGGTACTGCGCGAAGTGGTAGGTGGACAGCGGCCCGCCCGGCATCAGCGTGTCGATCTCGCCCGCCACCCCGCCGGTACTCACGCGCCGGGCACTGGCTCCGGCGACCTCGGCCAGATCGGCGTAGTCCACGGCGGCGGCGTGAACATCGGGGCTGCTCAGCACGAACTGGGTGCCGCTGCGGGTCAGGCTGGGCAGCGCAAAGGCCTGGATCAGGTGGGCCGCCAGGGTGCCCTCGCCCACCCCCACCACGCCGTAGGGAGCACTTTCCTGCTCGGTGGGACCGGCGTAGCTGCCGGGCAGACGCTCAAGCAGGGCCAGCAGGCCGGACGTGGAGCCGGACATCGACATGGAAGAAGAGGAATCGCTCATGCCCACAGCGTACAGGCCGCCGGCGTCCAGCGCGGCAGGGACCCAGCAAAAAGACCGGCCAGCACGAAGTTTTTTGCTTCACCTTCATTTAACCTTGCGTGCTAGACTTCTGCGCGTGTCTTTCTGGAGCGCCGGGTCATCCCCCACACCCATGCCACAAAAAACCACCCCGAAGGGTGGTGAGGGTGGTGCACTCGACTGGACTCGAACCAGTGGCCTTTGGCTCCGGAGGCCAACGCTCTATCCACCTGAGCTACGAGTGCAAAGCTCAGGTACCCTAGCACCTTGCGTAAAGGAGATCAAGTGAACCGAAAAAAAGTCGTGAACGTCCTGCTGGGCGTTCTGGCCCTGCTGCTGGTGGTGGGCATGGCCTACCAGTTCACCCCCAACGTGGCGGGGCTGTTCAACCGCCAGACCGGCACGCCCGCGCTGACGGTCAACGGCCAGACCGTGACGGTAGAACAGCTGGAAACGGCCCGCCGCAGCAACCCGGTCCTGAGCAGCACCGATACCGGCGTGCTGGGCGATGATTTCAAGACCTACGTGGTCGCCAGTCAGATTCGCCAGGAACTGATCACGCAGGGGGCCAGCGACATCAAGGTCAGCCGCGCAGACGTGAACGCCGAGGTGAACAAGGTCCGCGAGGCGAACAACTTCCAGGACAACAAGGCCTGGACCGACGCCCTGCAGGGTGCGGGCCTGACCGACGCCACCTACCGCGAACGGACCCGTCAGAACCTCGCAGTCCAGCGCAAGGCCGAGCAGCTGCGCGACGCCGTGCCCGCAGCCACCGACGCCGAGGCCAAGCTGTACTACGACCTCAACCCCCAGGCTTTCCAGAGTGACGCGCGCATCGTGGGCCGCCAGATCGTGGTGACCGACGAGGCCAAGGCCAAGAGCCTGCTCGCACAGATCCGGAGCGGCGCGGACTTCGCCGAACTGGCCGCCGCCAACAGCACCGAGAACAAGGACCGGGGCGGCGCCCTCGGCCCCATCGAGAACGGCGCTCCGCGTCCGGTCGCTCAGGTCGCGCTGCCCGCCGAGGTGGGCGCGGCGGCCTTCGCCCTCACGGGTGGGGGCGTGACCGACGTGGTGTCCAGCGGCGGTAAGTTCTACATCGTCCAGGTCGAGAAGTACCTGCCGCCCGCCGTCAAGCCCTACGCGGAAGCCAAGAGCGACGCCGTGACCGCCGTGACCGAGCAGAAGAAGAACGCTGCCCTGGAGCAGTGGATCACCGGTCTGGAGCGCGACGCCAAGATCGAGTACCAGGACCTCAACTGGAAGGTCGAGAACCCCACCGTGGCCGTGGTGGGCGACCGCAAGATTCCGTACTCGGACGTGATCGAGGGCGTGGTCACCAACCAGCAGTTCGCCTCGCTGCTTCAGCAGGTGCCGCCCGAACAGGCCGCGCAGCTGGTCAACGGCATCCTCAAGCCGCAGGTTACCGAGAGCCTGATCCAGAACTACGCCGCCCCCACCCTGGCCCAGAAGCTGAAGCTGCCCCTGGTCGGCACCCGTCAGGACATCGCGGCGGGACTGGCCGCCTACGGCGCGCGGGACGTGAAGGTCACCGACGCCGACCTGCAGGAGTACTACACGCAGAACAAGGCGCAGTTCCAGACCCCGGCCAGCGCCAACGTGACCGAGGCCAGCTTCCGCGACCGCAACCAGGCCCTGGCCTTCCGCACCGACTGGAAGGGCACCGGGGACTTCACGCAGGCCGCCGGTAAGGCCGGAGCCACCGTCAGCGAACGCGGCGCAGTGACCGCCGGCGACAGCAAGCTCAGCGAGGAACTGAACGCCGCCGTGTTCAGCGCCCAGAGCCTCAAGGACGCCGGCGAGGGCAGCCTGACCGACGTGGTCAAGGTGGGCGACCGCTACTCGCTGCTGTACGTGACCGACCTGAAGAAGGCCGAGACCCAGCCCCTGAGCGCCGTGCGGGCCCAGATTGAGCCGCAGGTGCTGGCCACCAAGAAGAACGAGGCCGGCCAGGCCTACCTGACCGAGCAGGTCGCCACCCTCAAGCCCGAGAACAACCTCAAGGCCGTGCTGGAAGCGCAGGAGAAGCGGGTCGCCGCCGCCGCGCCCAAACCCGCCGCCACGCCCGAGTCCACCACGCCCGCCACCCCGGGCAGTGACGCGCCGGTTCCCTCCGGCGAGGCCGCGACCCCCGCGACCGATACCCCCGAGACGGCCACTCCCGAGACCGACACTCCAGCCACCGGTACCCCGGCCACGGACGAAACCGCCACGCCCAGCGAGGGTACCGGCAGCGGAGCGGTCGAGAACGGCACTCCCGCCGCCCCGGTCAACCGCTAGAGTCTTTCTTTCTTCCCAAGTCTCTTTCAGGGGGCGGCCCAGCAGTGCGGGCCGCCCCCTGACCTATTGGTCCCCCCGGCGTACTGGGGGCGCGGCCGTCTGTGGCCGGCGGCCGGCCCCGACTGGCAGCGGCCCGCTAGAATGTCCCGGTTATGTCGCGCGTGTTTTCAGGAATTCAGCCCACCGGTGAGCCCCACATCGGCAACTACTTCGGGGCCATGCAGAACTACGTCAAGCTGGGCGAGCAGTACGGCAAGAACAGCCTGTACTGCGTGGTGGACCTGCATGCCCTGACCAACCCGGCGGCCTTCGACCGCGAACTGCTTGCCCAGCGCACCTTCGACATGGCGCTGGCGAACTTCGCGGTGGGCCTGGACCCCAGCAAGGTGATCTTCTTTGTGCAGTCGCAGGTACCCGAGCACCAGGAACTGAGCTGGATCTTCACCAACCTGACTCCAGTGGGCGAGCTGGAGCGCATGACCCAGTACAAGGACAAGGCCGGCCAGCTGGAGAGCGTTCCTGCCGGGCTGCTGATGTATCCGGTGCTGATGGCCGCCGACATCCTGCTGTACAAGGCCGACACCGTGCCGGTGGGCGAGGACCAGACCCAGCACATCGAGCTGACGCGTGAGATCGCCCGGCGCTTCAACCACACCTTTGGCGAGACCTTTCCGGAGCCCCAGGCCGTGTACACCAAAGACGCCCTGCGGATTCCCGGCGTGGACGGCCACGGCAAGATGAGCAAGAGCAAGGGTGAGAACAGCACCCTGGGCCTGCTGGAGGACCTGGGCTCCATCTGGCAGAAGCTGCGGGCTGCGCCCACCGACCCGGCCCGCGTGCGCCGCACCGATCCGGGCAACCCGGACGTGTGCCTGATCTTCGATTACCACAAGCTGTTCTCGGACCTGCCGACCATCGAGCTGGTGAACGTGGAGTGCCGCCGGGCGGGTATCGGCTGTGTGGACTGCAAGAAGAAGCTGATGGAGGGCGTGACCGCCACCCTCTCCCCCATCCAGGCGCGGGCCGCCGAGCTGGCCGAGCGCCCGGACGAGATCCGCGACGCGCTGGCGCAGGGCGCCCGGGAGGCCCGCGCCATCGCCGCGCCGGTCATGGAAGAGGTGCGCGAGAAGGTCGGTTTCCTGAAGCTGTGAGGGCGGGGCGCGGGGGCGGGGACGTGCGGGTGGGGAGACCGCGGGCTTGACGCTCGCCGTTCCCGCCAACGCTGCGCCGCCGGGTTCCCCCGGCTTCGTGGTCGAGTTGCCCGGCTTCAGCGGCACGCTGGCAGAACTGGCCGCCGCGCTGCGGGCCGGACGGGTGCTGCCGGAGGAGGTGGGCCTGCTCACGCTGACCCGGGGCGTGCTTGCCTGGGTCCACACCGTCACGGGCGGAGTGCAGGCCTTTACCGCGTCCCATCCCGACCTGCTGCCCACGCTGGCCACCGTGATCGCCCTGAAGGCCCGCTTGCTGTTGCCCGCACCGGAGCCTGAACCCTACGACGACGCCCCGGACGGCGATCTGGAAGGGCTCCTGGAGGGCGTCGAGGCGCTGGCCGAGCTGGACACGCTGGTGGGTTTTCTGGCCGCCCGCCGCCGCGAACGCGAGGGACTGCTCGCCGCCCGTCCCGCCCCGGTGAACCTGCCCCGGCGCGAACGCCCCCGCAATCCAGCCGGCAGCCTAGCCCGGCTGGTGCGGGCCGCGCAGAACGCCGTTCGCCCAGTGGACCTGCCCCTGCTCGCCCGCGAACGCCTGACGCTCGCCGACGCCCTGCACGCCCTGCGCGCCTTCGGCACCCGCCTGCGCCATTTCACCTTCCGGGGCCTGCCCGCCCAGGACTGGCCCGAACAGACCACCTACTTCGCCGCCCTGCTTGAGGGCGTCAAGGAAGGCACCTTCAGCGTGCAGCAGGCCGAGGTCTACGGCGAGATCACGGTGGAGTCGCATGTGGCCGAGGTCTAGGGCCTCTGCCCAGATGACTTCCAGCACGCTCCCTGCTCAGGTCTGGTCGTCCACCAGGCCTTCGGCCGCCGCGCGCTTTACAGCGTCCATGCCGCCGTGCGCCGCCGCCTCACTGGAGTAATGCTGGCTGGTGCCAATGACCTGACCATTGCCGGCCTTGAGGTTAAAGTGCCTGCCCGACTCGCTCAGCTCGTACCGGCTGTCATTGGCCGCATTCTGTTTCACGGAGGCAATTCCCTGTATCGCGGCGGCTTTGGTCACGTAACGCTCGCTGGTCAGTACCGTCTGGCCGTTGGCGGCCTGCAAGTTGAACATGAACTGCTCGCCAGATACTTTCAGAACAAATTTCGCTGACATGGTGAACCTCCAGAGCTCCATCATCGCTCTGCTCACCTTACTGCAGCCCCCCACCCGCGGCTTACAGTGATGGAATGAAAAGACGCTGGCCCTGGCTGTTGTTCCTGGTGGTCGGTGCCGGCATCGTGCAGGCGTGTGATGCGGGCAGCGCCCATCCGACCCTCAGTCCGCCCCCCGCCGGCCTGTACGGCTGGGACTGGCAGATCGGCGCGGCTGATGAAACCCATGTCGGCGTGCCTGAGGGCATCCGCCTCATTGATCTGGACGCCTTTGCAACCTCGGCGGCCACCGTCGCCCGCCTGAAGGCGGCGGGGCTGTACACCGTGTGCTACATCAACGCCGGCAGCTACGAACCGTACCGCCCCGACGCCGCGCGTTACCCGGCCCGCCTCAAGCTGGGGGTGGACCCCAACTGGACCGACGAGGCGTTTGTGGACGTGCGCGACGTGTTCCGGCCCCGCTCTGTGCTGGCCGATGTCCTGAAAGACCGCCTGCGCCTGTGCCGTGACAAGGGCTTCGAGGCGGTGGAACCGGACAACCTGCAAAACGACGAGAACGTGCCCGGCGGCGTCATCACGCTGCAGGATCAGGTGGACTTCAACGGCTGGCTCGCCGACGAGGCGCATGCCCTGGGGCTGGCGATCTTCCAGAAAAACGGCCCCGACAAGGTGCTGCTCAGGGACCGGACCGGGCAGCGGCTGGCCGACAAGTTCGACGGCATTCTCAACGAGAGCTGCCAGCGCTACGACGAATGCGCTCCGCTGGCCGAATACGTCCGGCGCGGCAAGCCTGCCCTGAACGTGGAATACGACCAGAAGTTCCTGAACTGCGCCGAGGCCCGCCGCCTGGGCATCAATTCCATGTTCAAGGACAAATATCTGGCGGGCCGGCAGGAAGCGGCGTACCGGCGGGTGGCCTGCCAGTCCCGGTAGAAGGCGAGGGAAAGGGAATCAGCCTCCTCCTTATGCGCTCAGATGCGCTCAGACCCCGGCACTGTGCAGGCCCAGCATCAGTTCCAGGTTCTGCACCGCTGCGCCGCCGGCTCCCTTGCCCAGGTTGTCGAGCCGCGCGGCGAGCACGGCACGTTCTCCCTGTGCCGAGCCGTACACGAACAGTTCCAGGTTATTCGTGCCGTTGAGCGTCTGCGGGTCCAGCACTTCCGGGTTGTCGGCCATCCCGAACACCCGCACGTAGCGCTGCCCGGCGTAATGGGCCTGAAGTGCCGCGTGCAGCGTCTGTGGGGTGGTGCCCAGTTCGCGCAGATGCAGCGGGATGGTCACGGTCATGCCCTGCGCCCACGCACCCACGTTCGGTGTGAAGATCGGCGTACGGCTCAGGCCCCCGTAACGCATCGTTTCGGGAATGTGCTTGTGGCCCAGGCCCAGCGCATATCCCAGGAATGCGCCCTTCATGGGGTGCGCCTCGTTCTTCTCGTGGGCGTCGACCAGCGCCCGGCCTCCACCCGTATACCCGCTGTAGCCCTGAATGCTCACCGGGAACTCCGGCGGAATCAGGCCCGCCGCCGTCAGCGGGGCAAGCAGCGAGATTGCCCCAGTGCTGTAGCACCCTGGGTTCGCCACGAACCGCGCCGCGCGGATCCGTTCCGGCTGCGCCGCGTTCAGCTCCGGGAAGCCGAACACCCATGCCGGGTCCACACGGTGCGCCGTACTCGCGTCCAGCAAACGGGCCGCCGGATTGGTGGTGAGCGTGACCGCCTCACGCGCCGCGTCGTCATGCAGGCACAAGATGCTCACATCCGCCGCGTTCAGCAACTCCGCCCGCGCCGCCGGGTCCTTGCGCCGCGCCGGATCGATGCTCAGCAACTCGATATCCGCGCGGCCCTCCAGCCGTTGCCGGATCTGAAGACCGGTCGTTCCGGCCTCACCGTCAATAAATACCCTGGGTACCGTCATGATTGATTCTCCATCGGGGAATGCGTGACCTGCGCGTGCAGGCGTTCCAGTGGCATGTCTGGGAACGTTCCCGGCTTCTGGTGCGTCCAGAAGTCCGGCGTCAACGGATCGGGCTGTCCTCGCCCTGCCCGCTGCCCTTCGTGTCTGTCTTCTCCCACCACACATAAGCGTCCGGGGCTGCCCTTGCGGGGAGAAATGGAGCTTCAGCCGCCGTCATGCCGTCCATTCTGTCCCGAGCAGGGCGTACCGCGCGTCATCGGTCCACTCGCCCCGGTGCCAGTAACTCCGGAGGGCGGTGCCCTCATAGCGGAAACCCAGACGGATCAGGAGGGCAGCCACAGGCGTGTTGCGCGGGTCGGTACTCGCGCGCAGGCGGTGCAACCCCAGCTCCGTGAAGGCGTGCGTGATCAGGGCGTGCAGGGCCTCGCGGGCGTATCCGTGCCCCTGGGCGGACCGGGCCAGGGTGACGCCCATTTCGGCCTGCTGGTTATGGGTGTTCAGCGCCACGTCGCCCAGCAAGGTGCCGCCGTGCAGGGTGACGGCCCGCTGCACCCAGCCGGGCGCGCCCAGTGGCCGGTCCGAAACCAGTCCCGCCACCGAGTCGGGCGTGGCGGGCAGCGCCCAGCCCTGGTACCGCGCGACCTGCGGATCGTTGCGGTAGGCCAGCACGGCGGGCAGGTCGTCCGGCGTCAGGGGCCGCAGGGTCAGGCGAGGGGTGGTCAGGAGGGTCATTACCAGCGGGGCTTCATGTCGCCCATGACGTGGTACAGCAGCGCCTTCTGGGCATGCAGTCGGTTCTCGGCCTGATCGAAGACGCGGCTCTTGGAGTGTTCGGTGGCCTCGGGCACGGTCTCCTCGCCGTAGTGGGCGGGCAGGCAATGCAGGAAAATCCCGTGCGGGGCCAGCGTGTCGAGCATTTCCGGGGTGACCTGGTAGCCTTGAAAGGCGCGGCGGCGGATGTCCGCCTCGGCTTCCTGCCCCATGCTGATCCACACGTCGGTGTACAGCACGTCGGCTCCGGCGATGGCGGCGAGGTCGTTGGTGAGGGTGACGTTTACTCCGGCCCTCACCGCATCCATCAGGACTCCGGCGTTGGGTTCGTAGCCGACGGGCGTGACGATGGTGACGTCGGTGCCGGTCAGGATGCCCATGTGGATGTGGCTGTTGGCGAGGTTGTTGCCGTCGCCGATGTACACGACGCGGCGGCCCCTGAGGTCGGTGCCGAATTCTTCCTCGATGGTTTGGTAGTCGGCGAGCAGCTGCGCGGGGTGCAGCATGTCGCTCAGGCCGTTGATCACCGGAACGGCGGCGTGGTCGGCCAGCTCATTGAGCGTCTGCTGCAGGTACACCCGGCCCATCACGCCGTCCACCCAGCGCTCGAGGTTGCGCGCCACGTCACTGACGCGCTCGCGGGTGCCCAGGCCGATCTCGGTGTTCGACAGCGTGATGGCGTGCCCGCCCAGCTGGTACATGCCGACATCGAAGGTGGTGCGCGTCCGCAGGGACGCTTTCTCGAACACCAGCGCGAGGCTCAGGCCTGCCAGGGGCTTGACCGCGCGCCACTCGCCGCGCTTCATGGAGTGGGCGGTGTCCATCACCGCGCGCAGCTCGGCGGCCGTCATGTCCAGATTGCTCAGGAAATCGCGGCCCGCCATCACCGGACGGGGCAGGGTCTCCGGGGTCAACAGCGCAGAATTATTCACGGCAGCCTCCGCAGCGGACGGCGCCTTCCCGGCCTTTTTTCCGGTTGGACTGGCTTTTCTGGTGGACTTGGCGGCCTTGGTCATAGAGAGTAAGTATACGTCCTGAGTGTGTAAAGATGCATCCGGCTGACCCGGACGGCCGGGCGGACCCGGGAGTAAACTCCGCATCAGATGACCCCCCGCCCCGCCACCATACCGCCTGCACATGCCGGGCCCGGAACCCAGTCGCTGGGCCTGCGGGGACTGCTGCTCGCCCTGCTGATCACCCTGATCTGGGGGCTGAACTTCGTGGTGATCAAGTGGTCGGTGGCGGACGCTCCTCCGCTGCTGGTCGCGGCGCTGCGCTTTGCGGTGGCGGCTGTGCCCGCCGTCTTTTTCGTGCGGCGCCCCGCCGTGTCTGCGCGCGTGCTGTGGAGCTACGGGCTGGCGGTGGGGGTGGTGCAGTTCGGGCTGCTGTATCTGGCGGTGGGGCTGGGCCTCAGCGCGGGGCTGGGCTCGCTGCTGATGCAGGTGCAGGCCTTCTTCACCGCCCTGCTCGCCGCCACCTTCCTGGGCGAGCGCATTCAGCCGTGGCAGGTCGCGGGAATGGTGCTCGCCTTTGGCGGCATGGGCCTGATCGGCGCGCTCGCGGGCGGGGACGTGACGGCCCTGACCCTGGGCCTGACGCTGTTTGCCGCGCTGGGGTGGGCAGTCAGCAACCTGCTCGTGCGCGCCGCGGGCGGGGCCAACATGTTCTCGCTGGTGGTCTGGAGCAGTCTGGTGGCCCCGCTGCCGCTGACCTTGCTCGCCGGCCTCACCGAGGGCTGGGACCGGGTGGCCCACACGCTGCTGCACGGTGGGTGGGAGCTGTGGGCGGCCGTGCTGTACATGGGTCTGGGCAACACCGTCCTGGGCTTCGGGGTGTGGTCGCTGTTGATCCAGCGCCACGGGGCCGCGCGGGTCGCGCCGCTGTCCCTGCTCGTTCCCGTGTTCGGGCTGCTCGCCAGCGCCGCCGTCTACCACGAGGGTTTTCCACTCGGAAAGGGTGTGGGCGCCGCCCTGATCGCCGGAGGGCTGCTGCTGCATGTCTTCGGGCGGCGGGTGTGGCCGCTCAACAGGCCCGAACGCCTGGCCGGATAGGCCGCCTCCCAGACCGGAGGGCCGAAATACGCGGGACCCGGGCAAGTCTTGAGGGGTCTTGAGGTTGTTTGGTGACGTCCGCTGCCTCAACCCAGTACGCTTACCTCATGTCCACCGTTTCGCGGTTTCTCGACTCTCACCTGCATACCCCGCTGTGCGGTCACGCTTCGGGCGAGCCGCGCGAGTATGCGCAGGCGGCCCTGGACGCGGGGCTGGCCGGTCTGTGCTTTACCGACCACTCCCCCATGCCCCGCTGGTACGACGCACCGTGGCGCATGCGCATAGAACAGCTGTGGCAATACGTGGAGAAGGTGCAGGACGTGCAGGCCGAGTTCGCCGGTCGGCTGGACGTGCGGCTGGGCCTGGAGGCCGATTTTCATCCCGGCACCGAGCGGTTCGTGGAGCGGCTGCTCGGCGTCCACGAGTGGGATTACGTGATCGGCAGCGTCCACTACATCGGCGCGTGGGGCTTTGACAATCCCGAATTCACCGATGAGTACGGCGAGCGTGATCTGGGCGGCCTGTACCGCGACTACTACACGCTGGTGGAGGGAGCGGCCCGGTCGGGGCTGTTCGATGCCCTCGGCCACCTGGACCTGCCCAAGAAGTTCGGACACCGCGATCCGGACGGCGCGGCCGCGCTGCGGACGCTGGACACCGTGGCGGCCGTAGGCCTGGCGCTGGATTTCAACACGGCGGGCTGGCGCAAGCCGGTCGCCGAGGCCTACCCGGCGCCGCAACTCGTCCGGGCCGCCGCCGAACGCGGCATCCCCTTTGTGCTTGGCAGCGACGCCCACAAACCCGGCGAGGTGGGATACCGCTTTGCCGAGGCGGCGGCGCAGATCGAAAACGTGGGGGGCCGCATCGTGACGTATGCGGGGCGGGTGCGGCAGGAGTCGGCGCAAGGAGACGCGCTGACCGCTGGCCCCCAGGACCCCGCGTGAATACAGACATGACCCGCAAGTCGCTGGTTCATGCCCTGAACACCACCGCCGACCTGCTGGACCTGCTGGGCGAGGAGGCGTTCCGGGCGCAGGCGTACCGCAGCGCGGCGCGCAGCCTGGAGGGGCTGGAGGCGGAGGTGTCCGAACTCGCTGCCCGGGAGTTTGCGGGTATTCCCAAGGTGGGCAAGAACATCGCCGCCGAGCTGAGCGCCCTCGTTGACACCGGACTGTTCGGGCCGCTGGAGGAGGCCGCCCGCCAGATTCCTCCGGGCGTGCTGGACCTGTTCCGGGTGCGCGGGCTGGGGCCCAAGAAGATCCGCACGCTGTGGGATGCGGGCCTGGACTCGCTGGAGGAGCTGCGGGCCGCCGCCCGGGACGGGCGGGTGGCGGCCATCAAGGGGTTCGGAGCCCGCAGCGCGGCCACCATCCTTGAAGCGGTGGAGTTTGCCCTGGAGGCCCAGGAGCGGCAGGCCCTGAGCACCGGGCTGGACGTCGCCGCGGCCCTGGCGGCGCGGCTGACCGATCTGGACGCGCGCATCTCCGGCGACGCGCGGCGCGGACTGGACACCGTGCGCGCCGCCCGAGTGACCGTGACCGGCACGGCCGACGACGTGACCCGGCGGCTGGAGGGCGTGGTGGAGGGCCTTGGTCCGGTCGAACACAAACCCGTGCTTGCTGGCCGGGTGAATGGCGTGCCGGTAGAGGTCGCGTACGCGGACGCCGCGGCGCGCGGCGCTCTGGACCTGATGATGGGCGGCAGCACGGCCTACCGTGAGGCGCTGCGGGCCGAGGCGAAGGCGCGGGGCTTTGACCTCAGCGGGCGCGGACTGAAGCGCGGCGGGGTGCTGATTCCGACCCCACAGGAACACGACGTGACCGGCACCCTGGGGCTGCCGCTGCGCCCGCCGGAATACCGCGAGCCCGAGCACGACGCCGTGTGGCAGACGCTGCCCCCCCCCGAGGAACTGGTCACGGTGGCCGACCTGCGCGGCATGCTGCACACCCACTCGGTGTGGTCGGACGGCGCGGCCACCATCCGCGACATGGTGGGCAGCACCCTGGAGCGGGGCCACGCCTTTTTGGGCACCGGCGACCACTCCCGGTCGGCGCATTACGCCAACGGCCTGAGCCTGGAACGGCTGCATGGATACATCGCCGAGATCCGGGAGCTTCAGGCAGAGGGCCTCCCGGTCCTGGCCGGGGCCGAGGTGGACATCCTGCAGGACGGCTCGCTGGACTACCCGGACGAGGTGCTCTCGGAACTGGACTATGTGGTCGCCAGCGTCCACAGCCTGTTCACGCTGGACCCGGCCCGGCAGACCGAACGGCTGATCCGGGCGGCCTCACACCCACTGATCACGGTGCTGGGCCACCCCACGGGCCGCCTGCTGCTGCGCCGCCCCGGCTACGCCCTCGACCTCGACGCGGTGCTCGCCGCCTGCGAGGCGAACGGAACGGTGGTGGAGATCAATGCCAACGCCTCCCGCCTGGACCTGGACTGGCGCGACGCGCTGCGCTGGCGTGAGCGGCTGACCTTTGCCATCAACACCGATGCCCACGTGCCCGGCGGCCTCGCCGACGCCCGCTTCGGGGTGGCAGTGGCGCGCAAGGCGGGGCTGAGACCGCAGCAGGTCGTCAACACCCTGGACCTGACGGAATTCCGGGCCTTCGTGGCGCGGCAGCGGGCGCAGCGCGCAGCGCCGTCACCGTCCACCGGCTGACCCCACGGACAGCGGGCGCAACAGACAGTGGCCGCCACAAGGAAGTGGGCGCAGCGGCTCTGTGAAGGGAGCCGCTGCGCCCGTGCTGCGCGTCACACCGGACAAGAACCGCGTGGCTGGCCGCTGCCTCCCGCCTCTCCTCCCGGCCGCCCTGCGACCACGCGCAGGAACCGGAAGGTCCCCGGCGGCGGCACGCGGTCGGTCGCCAGGGCTGAGGGCAGTGTAGGAGGCGCACTCTTGCACAGTCCTCACGGCCGGCGCCATGAACACGGCGCCGGCCCCGGCGCTATTTGGGCAACGACACCAGACTGATCAGCCAGTGGGCGTCCCGGCCTCCGGGGCCCCACTGGTAGCCGATACTGGGGCCAAACATGCTCGGCAGCGCCGAGGTCCGCAGCAGGACGTCGCCGTACAGGTAGGTGTAGTCGGCCGTCCAGTTGCGGGTCAGGCGGCTGCGCACCGCCCCCACACGCAGCGCGGAGTCTGCTCCCGGCAGGCGGTAGGTGACGTTGAAGTTGCTCTCCTCGTAACGGCCCGCGCCAAAATCGGCAATGGGCACGCTGCCGGCGGCGAAGCGCTCCAGGTGTGAGCCTTCCAGCAGCAGCCCCGGGAGCGGCGAGTAGTTGGCGCTGAGGTTCAGGTCAAAGCTGGCCTGGGCTTCCTGCTGGGCCGGAAAGGTGTACAGCCGGCCCGTGGCCCTCAGCGCCGCGTTGACCTTGCCAAACGACCGGGGGGCAAAGTTGCTGACCTCGCTGTAGCTGTACGGCGCACTGACCGCGCTGCGGGCGGCCAGCCCCACCGTGTTGAGCAACCGGAAGCGGCCCTCGTTCTGCGTGAATGCGTAGCCGAAGGTCAGGCGCGACAGGCCCTCCGGCCCCTGGACGAGCCCGCTCCACTGCACTCCGGAGGGCAGGTTCTGGCCCATCTCCGCCCGGGGCATCCCGGAAAAGACTCCCACCGCCACATTCAGCGTGCCCAGGTTGCCACTCAGCCCGTAGTCCAGGGCGGCCGGAGTCTTGACCAGCGACACGCGCAGGTCTGCCGCAAGCGGCAGCGGCAGATACCGCACTCCGAAACCGCTGGTGCTGGATGCCATGACAGCCGTGGCGCCAAAGCGGTCCATGTAGCCGGGCGGCAGCTGCAGGCCAAAGGGCGCGGGCGCGCTTTGTGTCTGCGCCCCAGCCACCGGGAAGGCAGCCAGCCCGGCGAGCAGGAGGCTGCCCAGGGAACGCAGGCGACGAAAAGGGCGGGGCGAGGAAATCCGGACGATCACACCGTCCATGGTGACGCATTTCTCTGTCATCCGTCTGACCGGTTCTTCCATTCCCGGCACCCGTCCTCACAGCGCGGCCCTACCCACCGACCCAGATCAGGAAGTGCGCCGCCTCAGCGCCGGATGTTCACGATGGTCACGCCGTGGCCCCCCTGGTTGGGTTCGGCGTCGTGAAAGGACTCCACCTTCTTGTCGGTCTTGAGGTAATCGCGCAGCAGCCGCCTGAGCACGCCCTGGCCCTTGCCATGCACCACCCGCAGCGGCGACTCCTTGAGGGCGTGGGCCTCCAGCACGGCGGTGCGCAGTTCCTCGACGGCCTCCTCCACCCCCAGCCCCCGCAACTGCAGCTCGTTGCTGAAGGTGCTGGGGCTGGTCCCGGCAAAGCCGGAGCGTGCGCCGCGGCCCACCGGCGCGGTGACCTTGGGCTGCGGCTTGAGACGCACGTCGCGCCGCTTGACGCCCACCTTCATTACGCCGAGCTGCACCACCAGATTGTCGCCGCGCAGTTCCAGCACCTGACCGCTCGCGTTGTAGGCGGGCACATCCACGATGTTGCCCACCCGAATCGGGTCGCCGCGCTCCTCACGCACGGGGGGAGCGGGGCGGACCTTCTGGGCGGCGGTGCGCAGCTCGCGCAGTTCCTGCATGACGCGCGGGCGGGCGCTGTCCTCCTGGGCGCGGGCGCGCAGGCTGCGGACCCGCTCGATGGCGTCGGCGTAGAGCGTCTCGGCCTTCTGGGCCGCCTCGGCGAGCATCTCGCTGCGGCGGGCCTCCAGGGTGTCGCGCTCCTGCCGGACCCGGCCCAGCTCGGCCTCGGCCTCGCGCCGGGCGCTGGCGGTGTCCGCAAGCTGCGCGGCCAGCTCGGCGCGTTCGCGCTCCAGGCCCTCGAGCATGCGCTCCATGATTCCGGCCTCCGGCCCGAGCAGGCCCTCGGCGCGCGCGAGCACGTTTTCCGGCAGACCCATGCGCCGCGCGATCGCGAGCGCGTAGCTGCGGCCCGGCTGCCCGACCTGCAGGTGGTACGTGGGGGCCAGCGTCTCGAGGTCAAAGCCCATGCTCGCGTTCTTGAGGCCCGGCGTTTCCAGCGCAAAGAGCTTGAGCGGCGAGAGGTGCGACGTGATGATGCCGCGCGCGTCCTGCGCGAGCAGGGTCTCGATGATGCCCTGCGACAGCGCCGCGCCCTCGTCCGGGTCGGTGCCGCTGCCCAGCTCGTCCACCAGTACCAGCGTGTCCGGCGAGGCGTAGCGCAGCACATACCGCAGGTGCTTGAGGTGCGAGGCGAAGGTACTCAGCGAGGCCTCGATGCTCTGCTCGTCCCCGATGTCCACGAGCACGTCGCTGACGACCGGCAGCCGGGCGCGGGCGGCGGCAACGTACAGCCCGCACTGGTGCATCAGCACGGCCAGCCCCAGCGTCTTGAGGGTGGCCGTCTTGCCCCCCATGTTCGGGCCGGTAATCAGCAGCAGTTTTGTCTCGCCCAGCCGGATGTCGTTCGCCACCGGATTCTCGATCAGGGGGTGGCGGGCCTCGCGCAGGTCGTAGGTGCCGTCCGTGACCGCCTCGGGACGGTTCAGACGCCAGTCGCGGGCCAGCCGGGCGCGGGCCGCGATCAGGTCCAGCTCGCCGATGGTCATCAGCGTCATGGGCACCTCGGCGTCCTGCGCGAGCAGGCCCGAGAGTTCGCTGAGGATGCGCCGCACCTCGGCCTCCTCATCCAGAATCAGGCGGGTCAGCTCGTTGTTGAGCTGGGTCACCGCCGCCGGTTCCACGAAGTAGGTCTGTCCGGTGGCCGAGGCGTCCACGATGATGCCCTGCACCGTGGACACCCGGCTGGCCTGCACCGGCAGCACGTAGCGGTCGCGGCGGATGGTCACGATGTTTTCCTGCAGCACGTCCGCCCACTTCTCCAGCGTGGCTGCCAGCCGCTCGCGGATGCGCCCGCGCAGCGGCTCGATGCGTTTGCGCAGGTCGCGCAGGCGCGGAGAGGCGTCGTCGCGCACGCCGCCGTCGCGGTCCAGGGCCGAGAGCACCCGCCGGATCAGCTCGGCGTGTTCGCCCAGGCCCAGGGCCACCTCGCGCAGCGGCCCGCGCGAATTGGCGTGGATGGCCCGCTTGACGGTCATCGCGCCGTCCAGCGAGTACGCGGCGTTCAGCAGTTCCTGTCCCGAGAGCACCCGGCCCTCGGCGGCCCGCGCGTGCAGTTCGCGGATGTCCTGAATGCCGCCCAGGCTCAGGCTCACGCCGAACAGCGCGTCGTCCACCTCATCGAGTTCACGGGCGATGCGCCCCGCGTCGTCCGAGGGGGCCAGCGCCCGCGCCCGTTCCACGCCCAGCGAGGTGCTGCTGCGCTCGGCAAGGGCGTCACGAATACGGGGAAAATCCAGGGCAGACAGGGCGCGGGCATCAAACGGCATCTCATGGGGAGCATAACAACGCCGGGGGGAGGAAATCGTGCGCGTAGTGGCTTAGGCGCTGAAGCTTGCGTGAGGGAACCCTTGCCCGGACGCTCACGTACCGGGGAGCATTCACGCACAGGAGGTCGGCATGTCCCAGACCGCAAAATCTCAAAAGCAGATCAGACTCAGGGTGCCGCCGGTCATCGGTGTCCTGCTGGAGCGCCTGCTCACCGCCTCCACCGTCCGGGCGGGCGCCACCGTTCCGCCGCCGCCCGCGCTGGAACTGACCGGCCGGACGCTGCTGTACTTCAAGGCCGAGGGCTGCGTGGGGTGCGACCGGCTCGATCTGTTTATCGGGCGGCTGGCCTGCGCCTGCGGGCTGGACCTGCGGGTCATTGACGCGCGGCGCGGCGAACTGCCCGAGCACGGATACGGCGAACAACTCGTGCTGGATCACGGCGGCAGGATCGGGCGGGCCTACCGCGTGGGCGTATTCCCCACCCTGGTCCTGACGGGTCCAGCGGGCGTTATAGAACGGGTCGTGGTGGGAGGCAGCCCGGAAGAAGGGGCCATCCGGGCGGGGCTGGGGCTGGACGCCTAACCCTTCTCGCCTTCCTCTCCCTCCCCGTGGGCGTCTTGCAGCTTGCGCCAGCGCTCTGCCACCCGCGCCTCCCAGCCCTCACCGGTCGGAGCATACAGGCCCAGATGCACGCCGTCCGGCAGGTAGTTCTGCGCGAAGGAGCCTTCCGGATCGTCGAAGTAATACGCGTACCCCTGACCGTACCCCTGCTGGCGCATCAGCCCGGTGGGAGCGTTGCGCAGGTGCAGCGGCACCGGCAGGGTCTCTCCTTCCCGTACCGCGCCCACCGCCCTTTTCCAGGCCAGGTACACACTGTTGCTCTTGGGGGCCAGGGCCAGGTACACCACCGCCTGGGCCAGCGCCAGGTCTCCTTCCGGACTGCCCAGAAAATCGGCGGTGTCGCGGGCCGCAACTGCCAGCCGCAGCGCCTGCGGATCGGCCAGCCCGATGTCCTCGGCGGCCATGCGCACGATACGGCGGGCCACGTACATGGCGTCCGCGCCGCCCTCCAGCATGCGCGCGAGCCAGTACAGCGCTCCGTCCACATGGCTGCCGCGCACCGATTTGTGCAGCGCGGAAATCAGGTTGTAAAAGTCCTCGCCGTTCTTGTCCATGGCGGGCAGGTGGCGGCCAAAGGCCTCGGTCACGGCGTCGGGGGTCACCGGGTTGGCGAGGGTGCTCGCCACCTCCAGCGTGCCCAGCGCGCGCCGGGCGTCCCCCTCGGCCAGCCGCGCGAGCAGGTCCAGGGCCTCGGGCTCGGCCGTCACGCCGCTCAGGCCGCGCGGATCGTTCAGCGCCCGGTCCAGCAGGCCGCGCACCTCCTCATGGGTCAGGGCCTCAAGGACCAGCGTCCGCGCCCGTGAACGCAGCGCCGGGTTGACCTCAAAGCTCGGGTTCTCGGTGGTTGCGCCGATCAGGGTGAGCAGCCCGGACTCCACGTGCGGCAGCAGGGCGTCCTGCTGGGCCTTGTTGAAGCGGTGAATCTCGTCCAGAAACAGGATGGTCTTCTGGCCGCGCCCGCGCAGCCGCTCGGCCTCGGCGGTGGCCTCGCGCACATCCTTGACCCCCGCCGACACCGCCGACAGCGCAATAAAGTGCGCGCCGACCTCGCCCGCGATCAACCGCGCCAGCGTCGTCTTGCCCACGCCCGGCGGACCCCATAGGATCAGCGACCCCAGACGGCCCGACTGCAGTACCCGCGTCAGGGGTTTGCCCGGCCCGAGCAGATGAGACTGTCCCACCACCTCGGCAACGGTGCGGGGACGCAGACGTTCGGCCAGGGGCGCGGGAGGATCGAACAGGGTCACCGGGCGAGGATAGACGCTCTGGCCAGAAACGTTGTGGACGGAATCCCGTTTGGTCCGGTCCGTTTATGCTGGCCGGTATGGACTTTGCCAGACAGGTGGAACTCGCAGCCTTTCCTCCCGGCGTGGTGGTGACGCGGCGCACCATCCCCGAAGGCCACGTGTTCCGGGCGGCCCAGCCGGGGCACGGGCTGGAACTGCTGCTTACCCGCGACGCCCTGCGGATGTACGGCGAGGGGCCCACGGTAGCGCTGGCCCTGGAACACCTGAAGAAGGCGGCGCAGGCCGGGCTGCCCGAGGTGGGCGGGGACGGAACGTATCAGCGGGCGGTGTTCGTGGGGGACTGAGCCAGCGCCGGCGAGAGGCCCCCGGCGACCCTTCTCCCACGTTCTGTTCCCTGGCCCTATTCTGCCGGGCATGGACTTTGCCGAACGCTACATCCGCCTCGCCCACGCCATCGACGCCCATTCCGAGGGGTTTATCGACGGCTACGGCGGTCCATCCGAGTGGGCCGACCGCACCCGGCGCGACCCCGCCGCCCTCCAGGCCGAGGCTCAGGAACTGCAGGCCGACGTGTCCGGGGTGGCGGACGACGCCCGGCGCGAGTTCCTGCGCGTGCAGGTTTCGGCCATGCACACCATGACCCGCCTGATTGCGGGCGAGGCTCTGCCCTACACCCAGGAAGTGCGCGGCCTGTACGACATTGACCCGGTGCGGGCCGACCCCACCGAACTGGACGCCGCCCTGGACGCCCTGGAAACGGCCGTGCCCGGAAGCGGCCCCCTGACCGAACGGCTTGAAGCGTTGCGGACCCGGGTGGCCCTGCCGCAGGGCGACATCCTGCGGGTGGCACAGCCGATTTTGCACGAACTGCGCGGGCGGGTGCAGCGGCGCTTCGGACTGCCGGACGGAGAGGACTTCGCCATCGGGCTGGTGTCCGACAAACCCTGGGGCGGGTACAACTGGCCGCTGGGCAACCTGAAAAGCCGCATCGACATCAACACCGACCTGCCGGTTCTGCTGACGGGTCTGCCCGACCTGCTTGCCCATGAGGGCTATCCCGGCCACCACACCGAGCACGCGACCAAGGAGGCGCTGCTCGTGCGCGAATACGGCTGGCACGAGCACAGCATCCAGCTCATCAACGCCCCCGAATGCGTGGTGAGCGAGGGCGTCGCCACCAACGCCCTGGACGCCGTGATGGACCGGGCCGAGGTCGAAGACTGGCTGACGGGCGAACTCGCGGTTCTGGCGGGGCTGCACAGCGCAGACATCCGGGCATTCCTGAACGCCGCCCACGCCCGCGAAGGTCTGAAAAACGTGCGCGGCACCGCCGCCCTGATGCTGCATGAAGACGGGCAGGCCGAGGAGGAGGTCGTGGCCTTTTTGCGCCGCTATGACCTCGCCACCGAGGAGCGGGCGCGTCAGGCGTTGCGCTTCATTCAGAACCCCAACTTCCGCGCGTACATCTTCACCTACAGCGTGGGCGGCGCACTGGTGCGCGGGTGGGTGCAGCGGCACGGGGCCGAGGGATTCGCACGCTTGCTGCGCGAACCGCTGACGCCCGGACAGCTGGCCCTGGCCCCGCAGCCTGCCGCCGCCCACTAGCCCTCCACCAGTGCCCGGTCCGGGGGCGGCGCTCCGGCGCACGCCCCCGCTGTTTTCCTGCCCCCCAAATGAAGTTTCGCTCAAACTTCCCGGCTTAAAAACGGCGTGGTATGTTTGGCCGGCACATTATCAATGTCCGGCTCCACTGCAGGTGGGGCCCGTTTTTCTGGGGGTTTCCATGAACCGTTGCCGTGGTCTGTTGCCTGCTCTGTCCGTTGCCCTGTTGCTCGGGTCCTGTGCCCAGGGACCTTCACCTGCCGCATCTGGAACCGATTCCACATCCTCCCTGTCCGGACAGACCATCAGCGGAACCAACATCGAGGCGTGGCAGAAACAGGTGATCTATCTGGTCATGCCCGACCGGTTCTACAACGGCAACACGGCCAACGACGGCCTGGGGCAGGCCAGCTGCTTTGACAAGGCGAGCGCCACCAAGTTTCATGGCGGAGACCTCGCCGGGCTGCGCAACAAGCTGCCGTACATCCGTGATCTGGGAGCCACCACCGTCTGGACCACGCCGGTGTACAAACAGGTGGGTCTTGTCAACGGCAGCCAGTGCGGCTACCACGGTTACTGGCCGGACTACACCATCCCGGACGACACCGCCCTGGAGCCCAAGCTGGGCACCAGCGCCGACCTGAACGGATTGATCGGCGACCTGCACGCCGCTGGCCAGAAATACATGATGGACATGGTGGTCAACCACGCCGGGTACGGAGCACGGATCGTCTCGCAGCAGCCCGGGTGGTTTCATGCCGACTGCAGCGGCGACGACATCACCTGCCCGCTGGCCGGTCTGCCGGACTTCCGCCAGGAGGACAGTGCCGTCGCCACCTACCTGACCAACCTTAGCAAGACCTGGACCAGCACCTACGCCCTCGACGGCATCCGCATGGATACGGTCAAGCACGCCCCCACCACCTACTGGCAGAACTCCTGGGTGCCCGGGGTGCTCGGTGCGCGGCCCAACACCTTCCTGCTCGGCGAGGTCTTCGATTCGGGCAATCTGGGCAAGCTGAAGACCTACCTGGACGCCGGCTTCGACTCGACCTTCAACTTCCCGCTGCGTCAGGCGATGGTGGACAGTCTGGGGCGCGGCGGCAGTCTGGACGCCCTGGCCGCCCGCACGCAGGACACCCTGAACACCTTCGGCCTGAGCCGCACCCTGCTGCAGGTGAACCTGCTGGACAACCATGACGTGCCGCGTTTCGTGAACGAGCCGGGCGTGGGCGTCCCCGAGGCCGAGATCCGCACCCGCTACGCGCTGGCCCTGGGCTCGCTGATGACCCTGCCCGGCATTCCGCAGCTGTACTACGGCAACGAGCTGGGCATGTACGGCGGCTCCGATCCCGACAACCGCCGCGATATGCCGACCTGGGCCTGGACCGACAGCGGCCGCAACGCCACCCAGGCGAACTTCATGGCAGGAGGCGGCACACCCAAGTCCACCTTCGACCTCACCAAGAAGCTGATCGGCATCCGTACCGGCGCCCCCGCGCTGTGGAAGGGCAACTACGCGGAACTGTGGCGGCCCAACGGTGGCCAGAATGTGTTCGCCTTCTACCGGGGCAGCGGCAGCAGCCGGGTTGTGGTGGTCCTCAATTCCTCGGCGAGCAGCGCCACCGTGAATCTGGACCTGCAGGGCAACGCCGGCATCAGCGCCGCCGACAAGGCGGCCCTGCCCAACGGCACGGTCTTCAACGACCTGCTTGCCGAGGGAGCGCCGGGCAGCGTCACCGTGGCCGGCGGCAAGCTGCCGGTCACGCTGGGGGCCGGCAAGATGGGCATCTACCGCGCCGGAGCCGCAGGCAGCGGGGGTGGCGGCGGGTCCACCACCATCACCTTCCAGGTCACGGCGAATACGTTCTACGGTCAGGACGTGTATCTGGTCGGGGACCGCAGTGAGCTGGGCGCGTGGAACACCGGCTCGGCGCTGGCCATGACCGCCAGCGGATGCTCGGGCAGCACCTGCACCTGGAAGACCACCGTCAGCCTGCCGCCCAGCGTGGCCCTGCAGTTCAAGTTCATCAAGAAACCCGGGGACAGTGGTGCGGGCGTGACCTACGAGGGCGGCAACAACCGCAGCTACACCACCCCAGCCTCGGGCAGCGCCACCTACAACGGCGGCACCTGGCAGTAACGCCTGCCCAGTTCCAGGGAACACGGCTCCGGATTGCACGACTCTGGAGCGCACACTTCAAATGCACAGGGGGGGCGCCGAATCGGAAACGGTGCGGCCCCCCCTGCCCTTTCAGGTCGGCCACGCCGCCGGTTCGGCCCGCACGAACGCCCGTTTGGTTTCGGTCCGCGTGGCTGCTACGCTGGGGCTTCCACCCCACCGGGCCTGCGCCCTGCTTTATCCCCAACGAACCTCCATGCCACACTTCCCGCGTTCCTGCCCGCCCGAGTCTCCCCCGGAACCGCGCCGCCTGCTGAACCAGCGCCGCGCTCCCTGACCGTCTGCCTGGATTCCGCCCCGTTCCATGCGGACGGCCGCCTGCCCCTGCTTCTGTTGTTCCCAGGTCACTGACCGGAGGTCGCATGACCCGTTCCAAATCCAAGACCAAGTCCGTTTCCGCTTCCACCGTGACCCCGCCCATGGGCACCCTGCCCAGCGACGCCGCCCTGGACGCGGCCGCCGCTGCGTACGCCAACGCCGGGGACATGTTCCAGCTGCTCACGCCCGAGGGCACAGCCACCGGGGCCGCCGAGCTGCCGGACCCCGAGACCCGGCTGCGCCTGTACCGCGAGATGCGCCGCGCCCGCCACTTCGACGACCGCGGATGGGTGCTGTACCGCCAGGGCCGCCTGGGGGTCTTTCCGCCTTTCGGGGGCATGGAGGCCAGCCAGTGCGGCACCGCCGCCGCCCTCACCGCCGACGACTGGCTGTTTCCCACCTACCGCGACACCGGCGCGGCCCTGACCCTGGGCCTGCCCATCGCGCGGGCGCTGGCGTACTGGCGCACCTCGCCGCACGGCTGGGCCATGCCCGAGAACCTCAAGGTGCTGCCGTTCTACATTCCCATCGCCACCCAGTACCCGCACGCGGTCGGGGCGGCGCTGGCCGAGAAACGCAAGGGCACGCGCAACGTGGCAATGGCCTACATCGGGGACGGCGGCAGCTCGGAGGGCGACTTTCACGAGGCCCTGAACTTCGCGGGCGCGCTGGACGCTCCGTGCGTGTTCATCCTGCAGAACAACGGCTGGGCCATCAGCGTGCCCACGCGCAGCCAGACCCGCGCCACCAACCTCTCGCGCCGCGCCGAGGGTTACGGCATTCCCGGCGTGCGGGTGGACGGCAACGACGTGCTCGCGACCTACCACGTGACCCGCGAGGCCGTGGAACGCGCCCGCAACGGCGGCGGCCCCACCCTGATCGAGACCGTGACGTACCGGGTCAAGCCGCACACGGTGGCCGACGATCCCAGCCGATACCGCACCGAGGAGGACAACGCCGGGTGGGACGCCAAGGACCCGGTGCTGCGTCTGCGGACCCATCTGCTCGCCGAGGGCCTGATGACCGAGGCCTCGGAGGCCGCGCTGCTCAAGGAGGTGGCCGACGAGTTCGAGGCGGCCCTGCAGGAGGCCGACGGCTACCCCGAGCCGACCCCCGCCGAGATTCTGGACCACGTCTTTGCCGAGCCCACCCCCCAGCTGGCCCGCCAGCGCGCACAGATTCTGGCCGAGGAGAACGCATGACCGCCGCCGCACCCCGCACCGAAACCCGGACCATGACCATGGTCGCCGCCATCAACGACGCCCTGGACCTGGCGCTGGCCGCCGATCCGACCGTCCACATCTTCGGCGAGGACGTAGGCGTGATGGGCGGCGTGTTCCGGGCCACCGACGGCCTGCAGGCCAGGTACGGTGCCGAGCGGGTCTTCGATACGCCGCTGGCCGAGGCCGGCATCGTGGGCATGGGCATCGGCATGGGCCTGGCCGGACTCAAGCCGGTGGCCGAGATCCAGTTCGCGGGCTTTCTGTACCCGGCGCTGGATCAGGTGCTCTCGCACCTGGGGCGCTACCGCCACCGCACCCGCAGCCGCTACCACCTGCCCATGGTGGTGCGCGCGCCCTACGGCGGCGGTGTTCATACCCCCGAGCAGCACGCCGACAGCCCCGAGGCCATCCTGGCGCACACCCCCGGAGTCAAGGTCGTGATTCCCAGCACCCCCAGCGACGCCAAGGGACTGCTGCTGTCTGCCATCAACGATCCGGACCCGGTGTTCTTCTTTGAGGCCATCAAGCTCTACCGCAGCGTCAAGGAAGACGTTCAGACCGGCGACTACCGCATTCCGCTGGGCAAGGCGCGCGTGGTCACGGAAGGCAACGACGTCACCGTGATCTGCTACGGCGGCATGGTGGAGGTGGCCCAGAAGGCCGCCGCCGCCGCCCAGAGCGCCGGCATCGGCGTGGAGGTCATTGACCTGCGGACCCTGGTGCCGCTGGACACCGAGACCATTCTGGAGAGCGTGCAGAAAACCGGCCGCGCCGTGGTGGTCACCGAGGCGCCGCGTACGGGCGGGTTCCACAGTGAGATCAGCGCGATCATCGCCGAAGAGGCCATCGAGTACCTGCACGCCCCCGTCGTGCGGGTCACCGGCTTCGACGCGCCCTACCCCCCCTTCACGGCCATCGAGGACGTGTACCGCCCCAATGCCGTGCGGGTGGCGCGGGCGATCCGGCAGGTCATGGAGTACTGAACACCGGGCGGCCGGCGGCGAAGTTGTGGGGCCGGTGAACCCTGCGCTCCCTTCCTGTGGCCTGTTGCCCCGGATGTTACCCTGCCCCATGCCCAGCGCCCACCTGACCCCGGAGGCCTTCGCCCGCGCCCGCGCGTTCGTGCTGGAGGGGGGCCGGGCCCTGGACGCCGCGCGGTTTCGCCACGCCTTTGAGGGCGGGGAGGCCGGCGGGGTGCTGGACGCGCTGAGGGCCTACCGCAACGATGACGGCGGCTTTGGACAGGCCCTGGAACCGGACCTGCGCGCTCCCCACAGCAGCGTCCTGGCGACCCTGATGGCGCTGCGGGCACTGCAGGATCTGGATGTACCCGCCGACGAACCGCTGCTGGAAGGCGCGGTGGCCTGGCTGCACACGCAGCTGCACACCGACGCGGACGGCAGCGTGTGGCCCTTTGTGCCGCCGCAGGCCGAATCCCATCCGCACGCGCCGTGGTGGAACCAGCGCCCGCCGGGCGAGCTGGCCCGGACCTTCGGCGGCTTCCGGGTCAATCCGCGCGCCGAACTTGTGGGCCGGCTGTGGCGCTGGCCGGCGCTGTGGCCGGACGGTCTGCTCGCCCAGCTGACGCTCGAAGCGCGGGACGCGGTGCTCGCCGGGCTGGAGGAGGGGGACGCGAACGGCCACGCGGCGGCGGCCGTCTTTGCCGGAACGTCCCAGATTCCCGACGACCACCGCCTGCCGGTGCTGGAGTATCTGGCCGACGTGCTGCCCGGCCGGGTTCAGACCATCCCGGAGGAGTTTGCCCAGCACGGCCTGAACCCGCTGATGGTCGCGCCGACGCCGGGGCACCCGCTGGCCCACGCCTTGGAAGAACCGCTCAGCGCAGCCCTGGCCCACCTGATCGGCGCACAGGCCGCGGACGGCAGCTGGGGACCGACCTGGACGTGGTTCGGACAGTTCCCCGAGACGTGGCCCGAAGCCGAGGCCGAGTGGCGCAGCGCCCTGACGCTGGACGCGCTGCTGACCCTGAAGGCATGGGGCCGACTGGAGCAGACGAGCGAATAGAATCGGTCACCAGAAAGAAAGACCGCCCGGCCATGACGGCCGGGCGGTCTTCCCTATCCGGGGCGCTACTTCTTGGGAGCGTCCAGGGTCTTGGAGGGTTTGGCCGTCTTGGCGATCACGGTCTTGCCCCCGCCGTTCGCCGGGGCGGTCACGGTCCGGGCCGCGCTCGCCTTCTCCACTCGCTGGCCGATGGTGGCCGTCTCGGCCTCGACCTGCCGGTTGATGATGACCTGCTGCACGATGCCGATCATGGTGCTCAGGATGATGTAGATGGTCACGCCGGCCGGGAAGGTCAGGGCGAAATACAGGAAGATCAGGTAGATGAACGCCTGCTGGCGGAACATGGCCGGGTTCTTGCGGGTCATGACGTACAGCTGCCCGATGTTTACGATCAGGTAGAACAGCGCCAGGATGTAAAACGGATCGGGGATGGCGAGGTCCGGCAGCCACAGGAAGCCGCTGTCGAACTCGAAGTTGCGGATGGTGGACCACAGCGCGATCAACACCGGGAAGGGCAGGAAGGTCGAGAGGCATCCAGCCGGGTTGAAGTTGTAGTCCTTGTACAGCTTCTGCATCTCGGCCTGCATGGCCACCTGCGAGTCGCGGTCCTTGCGGTCTTTGTACTTGTCCTGGATTTCCTTGATGCGCGGCTGCATCACCTGCATGCGGGCGGTGGTGCGGCCCTGGGCCTGCATCAGCGGCCACATGATCAGCCGCAGCAGCACGGTCAGCAGCACCAGCACCAGACCCCAGTTGCCCACCAACTTGTAGATCGCCTCCATCAGTTTGACGATGTACAGGCTGATCTGACCGAAGATATTGGGCTGGAACAGGCCCGGCAGTTCCGTGTAGCCGCTTTGATACAGGTGAATAAGCTCGTTCTTGCCGCCGTACACTTCCACGCTGCTCTGGGCCGGCACGCTGGCTGCGATCAGGCCCTGCGTCCCGCCGGTCAGGGTGGCGTTCAGGGTGGTGTCCCCCTGCGGGCGGACGATCAGCGCGTGCGCGATCTGGCTGGGCTTTTCCTGCAACGCCGCGTACAGAGCGTTGTTCACGACCAGGGTACCCGCTCCCTGCACGGCGGCCGGCTGCTCGGCACCCCTGGCATACGCCTGCACGCGGGGGTTGTCGGCCTTGCCCAGACCGGGAAACAGCATGTCCACACGTTCGGGCCCACTGTTCACGTCGGTCCGCACGTCAATCTTGAAGTTGCGCGGGTGCAGCGTGACGGTCTTGGTCACGTTCACGCCGTTTTGCACGTACTTGAAGACCGCCTCCTGCCGGTTGGCCGGCAGGTCCGTGGACAGCGTAGGCGCGGTGGTCTGGGCCGGCTGCGCGGGATCGAGCCCGCCGCCCTGCAGCGCCAGCGCCTTGCGCTCCCCGACCATGTTCACGAGGCTGGACTGGTTTTTCAGGCCGCTGACGTTGGCGCTGCCGTCGGGATTGCGCTTGATGTAGGGCGTGCCCGCATAGCTCTTGATGAACCAGCCGATGATCTCGCCGCGGGCGTTGAACACCACGTCCTGCAGGTTGCTGGTGGCGATGTACTCGTCGCCGGGCTGGCCGTCATAGTCGGCACGGATCCATTCGGGGCTGATGGCCTTGCCGAAGGTCGGCAGCGGTCCGGTCTGTCCGCAGCCCGTGAGCAGCAGCGCGCCCGTGGCGGCGATCAAAGGAAGTAGCAGTCTGGGTTTCATCAGGATACGCGTCTCTTTTTGGGGGAAGGGCTTTTCTGGGAGGCGGGGTGGGGCGGAGCGGCCGCAGGCGGAGCGTTGCTCGCCTCCGGCGGAAGGTGGTGGTCCGGGAAATGTTCGGGCACCGGGTCATACCTGCCCGGCACCAGCGGATTGCAGCGCACCACCCGCCACGTGGCCAGCCACCCGCCCACCACGGCACCGTGGCGTTCGATGGCCTGCGCCGCGTATTCCGAGCAGGTAGGGGTAAAGCGGCAGGTGGGCGCCGGCTTGCGCGGCGACAGCTCGCGCTGGTAGTACCGCACGGCCCGGACCAGCCCGCGTGCCACCCGGCTCACGGCGCCTTCCGGTCCGGAGTGGCCCCGGAAGCGTCAGGGCTGGGGGAGGAGGCCACGGGGGCGGATACGCCCGCAGCCCGGCGGTTCCCTTCTCCCCCCGCCTTGCGCCCCTGCGCCTTGCCCTGAGCCGCGCCCTGGGTCTTGCTCTGGGCCCGGCCGGGAGCGCGGCTCAGGGCGCGGGTCAATGTGGCCTGCAACACTTCAAACGGCACACTCAACACCCCCGGATTGGGCAGCACGATGGCGCGGCACGGCGGCAGACCGCCCGGCAGGGTCCGCAGGGCCTCACGTACCCGGCGGCGCGCACGGTTGCGGTCCACGGCCCGCCTCAGCGTCTTCTTGGAGACCACGATGCCAATGATCGCGCGTGGCCGCCACGCCTCGCCGTAACGCGGTCGATATTCGGTCACGCGCACCGTCAGCAGGGGGTCGCGCACGGCCACGCCATGGTTGCGGACCTTGCGGAACTCGCGGTCCCCACGCAATGAATCCAGCGCCACCGGACGGCGAGACCGTTCCTGCGTGGCGCTGGGGAGGGGTGGGGTGGCGATAAGGGCCGCTCCTGGCGACTTACTCGTCGCTGACGGTGAGCTGGCGGCGGCCCTTGGCGCGGCGGCGCGCGAGAATGTTGCGGCCGGCTTTGGTTTTCATGCGGGCGCGGAAACCGTGGGTCTTGGCCCGCTTGCGGACGTTGGGCTGGTAGGTACGCTTCATGCTCTGTCTCTCCTTGCTCGCGGCCTGGACGCTTGGTGCCTGGTGCGCCGCGTGGGTCATCTGCCGAGTGCGGCAGCGCCCCGCGCCCCCGCGCTGGAGGGCAAACTGGAGAAGTGTAGCATGCCGGCCCCGGCCACGAAAAGGGGCCAAGCGAAGTGTGACTGCCTGGAGCGGCCCGCGCCCCCGGCGCCGCGACGGACGGCGCCGGGGCGGGATACACTGGTCCGGTATGCCGGGACCCCGGAGCCGCCCATGACCCCGACCCCTCCCGCCCCGGACCGCGCCCTGCCGGAAGAACAGGACCGCGACGGCCGCAGCGACACCCTGGGCCTGCTTGGCCGCATCGGCCAGGACTGGCAACGGGTCCGGCCCGACCTGGACACCCGCCCGATGCTGACGGGGCTGCTGCTTGACCGCCTGGGCAGCGCCTTTGCGAGGCATGTGGGCCAGACCTACAGCGCCTCGGGCCTGAATTCCTCCAACTGGGACCTGCTGCTCACGCTGCTGCGTTCGGCCCCCCCCGAGGGCCTGACCCACACCGAACTCAGCGAACTGACCGCCATCTCCGGGCCGTCCATGACCAACCGGGTGGGCCGGCTGCTGGAGAAGGGACTGGTGGAACGGGTGGTGAGCGAGAAAGACCGCCGCTCGGCCCTGGTCCGGCTGACCCGCGAAGGCCGCGCCCTGGTCGAGCAACTGCTGCCCCAGCACATCGCCCGCGAACAGGAAGCCCTGAGCGCCCTGAGCCCCGAGGAACTCGATGTGCTGACCCAAGTGGCCGTCAAGCTGGTCAACCACCTGGAAGACGCCGAACGCCGCGGCGGACCGGCCACGTAGACACCCGGCGGTCCAGACCTCGACTTCTTATTTTTATTGAATGAAAATTGTTATCACACATTGACAAATAGACGTCTAAGTTTTAACCTGCGGGCACTCAGACCATAGGAGGCGGGCGTATGGCAAAGATGCGGGCGATTGAGGCGGCGGTCGAAGTCCTGAAGAGGGAGGGCGTGAACATCGCCTTCGGGGTGCCCGGCGCGGCGATCAATCCGCTGTACGCGGCGCTGAAGAAACTCGGCGGGATTGAACACATCCTGGCGCGGCATGTGGAGGGGGCCTCGCACATGGCCGACGGATATACCCGCGCCCGGGCCGGCAACATCGGCGTGTGCATCGGCACCTCCGGCCCTGCCGGGACCGACATGATCACCGGCCTGTACGCGGCGATTGCCGACTCGGTGCCGATTCTGTGCATCACGGGTCAGGCTCCGCGCGACCGCCTGTACAAGGAGGACTTCCAGGCGGTGGACATCGAGAGCATCGCGGCGCCGGTGACCAAATGGGCCGTGACCGTGCGCGAGCCCGCCCTGGTGCCGCGCGTGTTCCAGCAGGCCTTCCACATCATGCGTTCGGGTCGCCCCGGCCCCGTGCATATCGACCTGCCCTTCGACGTGCAGATGGCCGAGATCGAGTTCGACCCCGGCACCTACGAACCGCTGCCCCCGTACAGGCCCACCGCCAGCCGCGCCCAGATCGAGAAATCGCTGGAGATGCTGTTCGCCTCCGATCGCCCGTTGCTGGTGGCCGGCGGCGGAATCATCAACGCGGACGCGTGCGAGGAACTGGTGCAGTTTGCCGAGCTGACCGGCATTCCGGTGATTCCCACACTGATGGGCTGGGGCAGCATTCCCGACGACCACCCGCTGATGGCGGGCATGGCCGGCCTGCAGACCGCGCAGAGGTACGGCAACGCCACGTTGCTCGCCTCGGACTTCGTGTACGGCATCGGCAACCGCTGGGCCAACCGCCACACCGGGAGTGTGGAGAAGTACACCGAGGGCCGCCGCTTTGTCCACATTGACATCGAGCCGACCCAGATCGGGCGCGTGTTCGGCCCCGATTACGGCATCGTGTCCGACGCGGGCGCGGCCCTGCGGCTGATGGTGGAGGTGGCGCGCGAGTGGCGGCAGCAGGGCCGCCTGCCCGACTACGGCGGATGGGCCGAGCAGTGCCGCGAGCGCAAGCGCACCCTGCTGCGCAAGACCCACTACGACAACATGCCGATCAAGCCGCAGCGCGTGTACGAGGAAATGCTGCGGTCCTTCGGGCGCGACACGGTGTATGTCAGCACCATCGGCCTGTCGCAGATCGCCGCCGCGCAGTTTCTGCACGTGTACGGGCCGCGCCAGTGGATCAACGCCGGACAGGCCGGGCCTCTGGGCTGGACGCTGCCCGCCGCGCTGGGGGTAGTGGCCGCCGACCGCAGCAAGACGGTGGTGGCCCTGAGCGGCGACTACGACTTCCAGTTCATGATCGAGGAACTCGCCGTGGGCGCACAGTTCAAGCTGCCCTACGTGCATGTGCTGGTGAACAACTCCTACCTGGGTCTCATCCGCCAGTCGCAGCGCGGCTTCGAGATGGACTATCAGGTGCAGCTGTCCTTCGAGAACATCAACAACCCGGACCTCAACGGCTACGGCGTGGACCATGTGGCCGTGGCCGAGGGCCTGGGCTGCCGCGCCCTGCGCGTGACCGAGCCGGACAGGATCAGGGCCGGGCTGGAAGAAGCCCGGGCGCTGGCCCAGGAGTTCCGAGTGCCGGTGGTGCTGGAAGTGATTCTGGAGCGCGTGACCAACATCAGCATGGGCACCCAACTGGACAACGTGGTGGAGTTCGAGGACCTGGCTGGAACCCGTGAGGACGCTCCCACGGCGCTTGCCCTGCTGGATTGACATGGTCCCGGAGGTCCGCACCTCCTTTACCGTCTGGAACCCGTGTTCCCCGCCCCTGCCTCCGAAGGAGACCCATGCCCAGGTACGCCGCCAACCTTTCCATGCTGTTTCAGGAACACGACTTTCTGGACCGCTTCGACGCAGCGGGCCGGGCCGGGTTCCGGTTCATCGAGTACATGTTCCCCTACCCCTACGACGCCGCCGAGTTGCGGGACCGGCTGGACCGCAACGGGCAGCGTCAGGTGCTGTTCAACCTGCCTGCGGGCGACTGGGCCGGCGGAGACCGGGGCATTGCCGTGCAACCGGGCCGCGAGGACGAGTTCCGTGCGGGTGTTCAACAGGCGCTGACGTACGCGGACGTTCTTTACAAAGGTGCCAAAGGGCCGAAACTGGTCAACGTCCTCGTCGGGAAGGCCGAGGGCGACGAGGCCACCACGCGCAAAACAGTGGTGGGCAATCTTCAGTACGCCGCCGACGCGCTGGCCGACGCGGGCCTGACGCTGATCGTCGAGCCGCTCAATCCCTACGACGTACCCGGCTTCTACCTGTACGGCACGCAGGGTGCGCTGGATTTGATCGACGAGATCGGGCGCGACAACGTGAAATTGCAGTATGACGTCTACCACATGCAGCGCGTGGAGGGCCGCCTGACCCAGACCGTGCGCGAGCATCTGGACCGCATCGCCCACATCCAGCTGGCCGATGTGCCGGGCCGCCACCAGCCAGGAACCGGGGAAATCAACTACCCCTTCCTGATGGCCGAGCTGGACTGCCTGGGGTACGGGGGGTACGTGGGCCTGGAATACATCCCCGAAGGGCGAACGGAAGACACGCTGGGCTGGCTCAAAACATTACAGAACGCCTGAACTTCGTCCCCCGACTTGACCTGAAAGGAGGCCACCACATGGCACACAAAGAAACCATCGGCTTTATCGGTCTGGGCATCATGGGCAAACCCATGGCGCTGAATCTGGTGAAGGCTGGATTCTCCGTCGTCGTTCACAACCGCACGCCCGAGGTGATGGACGAGCTGGTGGGGGCCGGGGCGAAGGCGGCCCACAGCGCTAAAGAAGTCGCCGAGCAGAGCGACCTCATCATCACCATGCTGCCCGACTCGCCGCAGGTGGAGGAGGTGGTGCTGGGCGAGGGCGGCGTCACCCACGGCATCAAGCAGGGGGCGCTGTTCATCGACATGAGCAGCATCTCGCCGGCCACCTCGCGCAGGGTGCAGCGGGAGCTGGCGGCCCGGGGCGCGGACGCGCTGGACGCCCCGGTGTCCGGCGGACAGGTGGGCGCGGAAGGTGCCACCCTGAGCATCATGGTGGGCGGCAGCGAGGAGTCGTTTAACCGCGCCAGACCCGTGTTTGAGGCTGTGGGCAAGAATATCGTTCACATCGGCGGCCCGGGTTCGGGGCAGGTGACCAAGATCGCCAACCAGATCGTGGTGGGCCTGACCATCCAGGCGGTCTCCGAGGCGCTGACGCTGGCGAAGAAGAGCGGTGTGGACCCGGCAAAGGTGCGCGAGGCGCTGCTGGGCGGCTTTGCCCAGAGCCGCATTCTGGATCTGCACGGTCAGCGCATTCTGGACGGCAACTTCACGCCGGGCTTTCGCATCAACCTTCACCGCAAGGACCTGCGCCTGGCCCTGGAAACAGGCCGCGAGGCGGGCGTGCCGCTGTTCGCCACGGGCGTGGCCGCCAACCTCATGGACGCCATGATCGCGCGGGGCGACGGCGATCTGGACCACTCCGGCATGGCGAAGTTCTATGCCGAGATGAGCGGCATCGAATAAGGTAGACACCACATCCCGGGCGGAACGCAGGACGCGAGAAAGGCGCTGGCTGCGGCCCGCTTCTTTTTTCTCCCCGGCTTCAATCCGGCTTTAACTCAAAAGGAACTCCTGTCATGAACATCCGCTCACTGCTGGAAGGGGCCTACCGCGCCGCGCTGGAGGCCGCGGGTCCGGCGCAATTGCTGGCCCCCCACCTGAACGCCCCGCATCTGAACGCAGAGAAGCCCGATTTCATCCTGGCGTTCGGCAAGGCCGCGCTGCCGATGGCGCGGGCGGCGCTGGCGGCCTTTCCCGGGGTGCAAACGCTGGTGATCGCCCCGAAGGACAGCGAGCATCTGGAGCTTCCGGCAGAGGCACACCTGATGCTGTCCAGCCACCCGGTTCCCGACGCCTCCAGCGTGGCGGCGGCGCACGCAGCGCTCACGCGGTTGGGCGCGCTGAAGGAGGAACAGCACGCCCTGGTGCTGGTCTCCGGCGGCGGCAGCGCCCTGATGGCGGCCCCGGACGGCGTGACGCTGGAGCACAAGCAGGCGCTGACCCGCGCGCTGCTGCGGGCCGGGGCGGACATCGGTGAGATCAATACCGTCCGCAAGCATCTCTCGCACGTCAAGGGCGGGCGGCTGGCGGCGGCCACGCGGGCGCGGGTGACCGCCCTGCTGATCTCGGACGTGGTGGGCGACGATCCCTCGGTGATCGCCAGCGGACCCACCGTGCCGGACCGGACGACCTTCGCGCAGGCTCTGGCTGTGCTGGACCACTACGGCATTTCCGCCCCGGAAGTCCGCGGGCACTTTCAGGCCGGCGTGGCGGGCCGGGTGCCGGAGACGCCCGACCACCTGCCGCACGTTACCAACACCGTGATCGGCTCCAACCGTCACCTGCTGGAGGCGGCGCAGGCGTATCTGGAAGGTCAGGGAATGCGGGCAGTGATCCTCTCGGACAGTTTCGAGGGCGAGGCGAGAGAATTGGCGCGGGCCCACGCGGCCATCGCGCGCAGCGTGCAGCGCCACGGCAGCCCGGCAAGGCCCCCGGTCGTGCTGCTGTCCGGCGGCGAGGCCACCGTGACCCTGCGCGGCGACGGCGTCGGCGGGCGCAACCAGGAATTTGCGCTGGCGCTGCTGCTCGCGCTGGGCGAGCGCGGCCTGCACGTCCTCTCGGCCGGGTCGGACGGCGTGGACGGCTCCAGCCCGGCAGCGGGCGCGTTCCTGACCCCCGACAGCCTCGTGCGGGCGCGGGCGGCCGGCCTGGACGCCCGCGCCTTCCTGGCCCGCAACGATTCCGGCTCCTTCTTCGCCGCCCTGCACGACGGTCTGGTGACCGGTCCCAGCGGCCACAACCTCAACGACCTGCGGCTGATTGCGGTGGAATCCCTGGAACCCTGAACCGCTCTTCTGGCCCGCGGCTTTCAGCTGAGCCGGAGCATTTGCATGTTAAAAAGCGCCGGATGACTGCTGTTCATCCGGTACCCTGACTTACATTCCAATGTGCGATTGAGCCGCTTCACATATTGTGCCGCGCCGTACGCCCATGTTGTCGGGCTGCCTTTAAGGTACAGGCAGCAATCAAGGCGGGGGAGCCGATAGATGCCGGGAACAGGTCCCATCTTTCCAAGATAACCGCTCCCGAATTAAGACAAACCGCCCGGAAGCTAAGACAGACACCATCACAAACCAGTTCGTCCTTTCATTCAGGAGGTTCCACCATGAAAAAGCTTCTTTTAAGCGCAGCCCTTCTTCTGACCGGCGCGGCCGTGGCCGGAGGCGGCAGCTCCATGCCTGCGGGCAACACCATTGCGGGCATCGTGTCCAACGACCCCAACTTCAGCACCCTCCTCGCCGCCGTAAAGGCGGCCGGACTGGTCGAGACGCTGAGCGGGCCGGGACCCTTTACCGTGTTCGCGCCCACCAACGCCGCCTTTGCCAAGATCCCGCAGGATCAGCTCAATGCCCTGCTGAACGATCCCGCCCAGCTGAAGTCGGTTCTGCTGTACCACGTGGTGCCCGGCCGCGTCACCGCCGCGCAGGTCACGGGCATGTCCAGCGCCACGACCGTCAACGGCGCCGACCTGAACATCTCCACGAGCGGCGGCATGGTGATGATCAACGACGCCACCGTGACCCGGACGAACATCAACGCCAGCAACGGCATCATCCACGTGATCGACACCGTGTTGCTGCCCTGAACACCCACACCATCCGGGGGAGAGACGCTTGCGGGCCTCTCTCCCTCTTGCGCTCTTCCGGCAGACCGGCCCCGCCCTTCCCGAAAGGAATCCTCCGCCCATGACTGCATTCAAGGTTCTCCCCCGCCTCACCTGCCTGACCCTGCTGGGCGCCCTGCTGATGGCGTGTGGGCCGCGCATTCCCGGGACGGCGCAGTCCGCTTCCTCCGGAACGGCCACGCTGGCGAGCGCGACCGCCGCGCCTGCCCAGCCGGTTGCCGCGCCCCCGGCAAAGGTGCCGCGTCCCGAGGCCCCGCACACCGTGAACCTGCGCTGGTCGGTGCCGGAACCGCGCTTGATCGGCACCCGGGTCGAGCGCACGCTGCTGCACAGGTCGGCCCCCCTGACCCTGAGCGCCGGCCAGGTGGCCCGGGTCCGGCAGGAGGGCAGCTTGCAGGCCATCCGGGCTTCCCTGAACGCGGTGTATGCCCGCATTGAGTCCCGAGAGTCCCGGGACATCCGCTTTACCCGCATGGGAAAGACCTGGGTGGGCGAGGCACGCACCGGCTGGAAGGTGGACCGGACGGCCAGCGAGGCGGCGCTGCTCGCTGCCCTCCGGAACGGAAGCCCCAGCAGCCCCCTGAGTGTGGCGCTGCAGGCCCCGGCGCGCAGCGTGCGCTGGGCGGCCGGGAAGGGCCTGACCCACCTCGCGAGCGGGGAGTCGCTGTTCACGGGCAGCCCGACCTTCCGGGTTCACAACATCCGGGTGGGGGCCTCGCGCATGCAGGGCCTGTGGATCGCGCCCGGAGAAACCTTCAGCTTCAACGGCGCGGTGGGCCCCATCAGCGCAGCAACCGGGTTCCAGCCCGGCTACGTGGTGTCGGGCAACACCCTGGCGACCGAGGACGGCGGCGGCATCTGTCAGGTCAGCACCACCGTCTTCCGCGCCGCCCTGCTCTCCGGGCTGCCCATCACCGAACGCCACGCCCACTCCTACTTGGTCGGGTATTACGGCGAACCCGGTCTGGACGCCACCGTCTATGCCCCGGCCAAGGACCTGCGCTGGACCAACGACACCGCCGCCCCGCTGCTCGTGCAGGCCGACTGGGACCTGAAGGCCGGGCGCCTGACGGTCAGCGTGTTCGGCCACGATGACGGCCGCACGGTCCGGATTGCCGAGCCGGTCATCACCGGGCGGCAGACGGCCACCGAGCCCAGCTTCGTGCTGGACCGGACTCTGCCCGCCGGCGGAGCCCGGCGCATCGACATGCCCGCCACCGGGATGAAGGCGGTGGTCACCCGCACCGTCGTGTCTGGGGACGGCCAGAACACCACCGACGCCTTCAGCAGCCGTTACCGGCCGTGGGGCGGCGTGTTCGCGGTGGCGGCCGGCGATCCCCGCCTGAGGTAACCCTCCTTCCCCAACGTCAGCCTTCCCCTGTTCCTGCCCAGCAGACAGGGGATTCCCTTTGCCGCCGGGTTTGCGTACAATGAAAATCAAGTTCACTCTACGGAATCCATGGCACCCGGCGGTCATGGAGCGGCCACCCCCCTGTTTCTGTTTCCCGAAGGAGCCTCCATGATCACCCTTCCCTCTGGCATGCACATCTCGGCCCCCCTTACCCCGCAGCAGCAGGAGATCCTCACGCCCGAGGCGCTGGCCTTCGTGGCCGAGCTGCACCGCCGCTTCGAGCCGCGCCGCCGCGAGCTGATGGCGGCGCGCGGGGCCCGGCAGGCGCGGCTGGACGCCGGAGAGCTGCCCGATTTTCTGCCGCAGACGCGCGAGATCCGCGAAGGGGACTGGCGCATTGCACCGCTGCCGCAGGACCTGCAGGACCGCCGGGTCGAGATCACCGGGCCAGTGGACCGCAAGATGATCATCAATGCGCTCAACAGCGGCGCGCGGGTGTTCATGGCCGATTTCGAGGACGCGAGTAGCCCCACCTGGGAGAACATGGTGGACGGCCAGATCAACCTGCGCGACGCGGTGCGCCGGGAAATTACCCTGGATACCGGGGCCAAGTCCTACCGGCTCAACGACCAGACGGCCGTGCTGGTGGTGCGCCCGCGCGGCTGGCACCTGCCCGAGAAGCACGTCATGGTGGATGGGGAAACGCTGTACGGCGCGTTCTTCGACTTCGGGCTGTACTTCTTCCACAACGCCGCCGAACTGCTGGCCCGCGGCAGCGGCCCGTACTTCTACCTGCCCAAGATGGAATCTCACCTGGAAGCCCGGCTGTGGAATGACGTGTTCAACCACGCCGAGCAGACGCTGGGCATTCAGCACGGCAGCGTCAAGGGTACGGTGCTGATCGAGACGATCCTAGCCGCCTTCGAGATGGATGAGATCCTGTACGAGCTGCGCGAACACTCGGCGGGGCTGAACTGCGGGCGCTGGGACTACATCTTCTCGTACATCAAGAAGTTCCGTCAGCGCGGGGACCGCGTGCTGCCCGACCGCGCCAAGGTCAGCATGGCCGTGCCGATGATGAGCAATTACAGCAAGCTGGCCATCCAGACCTGCCACAAGCGCGGCGCCCCCGCCATCGGCGGCATGAGCGCCTTTATTCCGGTCAAGAACGACGAGGCGGCCAACGAGCGGGCCTTCGCGCAGGTGCGCGCCGACAAGGAGCGCGAGGCGACCAACGGCCACGACGGTACCTGGGTGGCCCACCCCGGCATGGTGGCGCTGGCGACCGAGGTCTTTGACCGCCTGATGCCCACGCCCAACCAGATCGACAGCGGCAAGCAGATGGACCTGCACATCACGGCCGCCGACCTGCTGACTCCGCCCGAGGGCACGGTGACCGAGGAGGGCGTGCGGACGAACATCAACGTGGGCATTCAGTACCTCGCGGCGTGGCTGCGCGGCAGCGGCGCGGTGCCGATCCACAACCTGATGGAGGACGCCGCGACTGCCGAGATCAGCCGCGCGCAGCTGTGGCAGTGGCGCGAGCAGGGCGTGACCCTGGAAGACGGCCGCACCCTGACCCCCGAACTGTTCGACGAACTGTACGCCGACGAGACGCAGAAGCTGGGCGGGGACTTCGCCGCCGCCGCCACCCTGTTCCGCGACGTGGCGACCCGCTCTCCCCTGGCCGACTTCCTGACCCTTCCCGGCTACGAGCAGCTGGCCTAGTACCATGACCGACTCCTCTCCTCCCCCCGGCGGCCGGCAGAAGACGGGCCGCGCCCGCAGCGGCGACGCGGCCAGCGTCCGCACGCTGGAACGGGGCCTGACGGTCCTGACCTCGCTGGCCGCGCTGGGTCAGGCGTCGCTCACGCAGATCGCCAAGGCCTCCGGGCTCTCGGCGAGCACGGCCTACCGGCTGCTGGAAACGCTGCGCCAGGGCGGGTTCGTGGAGTGGGAGGAACGCAGCGGCCTGTTCAGCGTGGGCATACGCGCCTATCAGGTGGGCGCGGCCTTCGCGGGGCGCAACACCCTGATGAGCGCGGCCCAGTCCGAGATGCTCTCGCTGGTGGACGACCTGGGCGAGACGGTGAACCTGGCGGTGCTGCGCGGCCAGGAGGCGGTCTACATCCATCAGGTCGAGGGCAGGCAGCTCGTGCGCATGTTCGCGCAGCTGGGAGCGGGCACCCCGCTGAACTGCTCGGGCGTGGGCAAGGTGCTGCTCGCGTGGCAGCCCGAAGCCGAGGTGTCCGCGCGCCTGGGGCCCGCGCCCTACGCCGCCTTCACCCCCCACTCGATCACGGCGCTGGAGCCGTATCTCAAGGAGCTGCAGCAGGTGCGCGCGCGCGGCTACGCCCTGGACGACGAGGAACGCGAGATCGGCGTGCGCTGCATGGCGACCCCCCTGTACGATCACACCCGGCAGGTGGTGGCCTCGCTGAGCGTGTCCGCGCCGACCTCACGTTTTGAAAAGGCGCAGGTTCCTGCGTTTTACCAGCGCATGGAACAGGCCTCGCGCGCCATCTCGGCCCGGCTGGGCTGGACTCCGTAGCCCGCCGTTCCCGCAGGCGTCCGGCACGCAAGGGGACGCCTTTTTTAAGACCAGATAGATAGATGACTAAGTAAGTTTTGCGAGCGGGACCGACCACTGTCTCCTGTTTCTCCAGAACCCTCCGGCCGCCGCCCGGTCTCCAGACCTCCCCCCGACCCCCAGGAGAGACTCCATGACTGTCCTTTCCCTTCCACACGATGTCCACGCCCTGCTGGAGACGCTGCACCACGCGCTGCGGCCGCGCTGGGAAGCGCTTGACCCCGGCGGGCAGCCCGCGCCGCCCCCGCCCCCCGACTACCGCGCCGCCCCTGTGCCGGATGATCTGCGGGGCCGCCGGGTAGAGCTGATCGTGGAGGCCTCCGACCTGGAGGCCCTGGAGGTGGCGCTGAATTCGGGGGCAGACGCCGTGGTGCTGGATTTTGACGACACCTTCGCGCCCACGCGGGCCAACGTGGAGCGGGGGTACCGGGCGCTCAGGATGGCGGCGGCGGGCACCCGGCCGCTGCTCGTCCGGCCCCGCGCGCTGTATGCCGTGGAGGAGCATCTGACCTTCGGCGGCCCCGCCATCGCCGCGCTGTGTGACCTGGGGGCCGCGCTGGCCGCCCGGCCCGCGCAACCCATGCACGTTTATATTCCCAAGCTGGAAACCGTGGAGGAAGCGCAGGTCTGGGACGACGCGCTCACGCTGGCCGAGCACCACCTGGGGCTGCCACACAACGCGGTCCGGGTGTGCCTGCAGATCGAGACCTATGCGGGCGCGCTGCACGCCGACGCCCTGCTGTATGCGCTGCGCGGGCGGGCCTTCGGGCTGAACGCCGGGCGCTGGGATTACGTGTTCAGCCTGACCAAGCGGGTGGGACCCGGGCGTGGGGCCATGCCGCCGCGCAGCGACCTGACCATGGACGTGGAAGCCATGCGCGCCTACGCCGAGACGCTGGTGCGCGTGTGCCAGCGGCGCGGCGCCCAGGCCATCGGGGGCAGCGCCGCCGTCGCGCCGGACCCGGCCAATCCGCAGCCCGCGCTGGACGCGGTGTGCGCCGACAAACGGCGTGAAGCCGCGCAGGGCTTCAGCGCCGCCTGGGCCGGGCTGCCGGAACTGCTGGACGCCGTGCGGGAGGGCTTTTCCGGAGAGGCCCCACCCCCGCTCCCGGAGGAACCGGCCCCGGAGACGCACCGCCGGCTGCTTGCCTTGCCTGGGCCGCGTCCGCTTGCCCTGACCACCGTGCAGGACACCATCGGCCTGGCCCTGGAGGTGTTCGGGGCGTGGTACACCGGGCGCGGCGTGGTGGTCCGGGGCGGGCGCATCGAGGACACCGCCACCGCCGAACTCGCCCGCGCCCAGCTGTGGCAGTGGGTGGGGTGTGGGGCAGAGCTGGAGGGTGGGGGCCGGTTGACCCCCGAGCGTTACCTCAGCGAACGGCGCACACTGACGGACGACCTCACCCCCTCCGCCCGGCTGCTCGATCATCTGGTCCTTTCCCACACCTGCCCCGAATACTTTCCGCGCGCGGCCCAGCTGCTCCAGACCGCGTCCCAGGAGGCCCCCGTATGACCACCGATGCCCACCCCGCCGCCCTTGCCGACGCCACCGTGCAGGCACTGACCCGCAAGATCATGGACGCCTGCGCCGCGCTGGCCTGCTACACCGAGGTTCCCGGCGAGATCAACCGGCCCTTTCTGTGCCCCACCACGCATCAGGTCCACGCCTACCTGATCCGCTGGGCCGATGGACTGGGCCTGCAGACCCGGGTGGACGCGGCCGGCAATCTGCGCTCGCGCCGGGCAGGCCCCACACCGGACGCCCCGACGCTGTACCTCGGCTCCCACCTGGACACCGTGCCAAACGCGGGGGCCTACGACGGCATTCTGGGCGTGGTGATGGGCTACGCCATGCTGGAAGCGCTGGGCGACCAGACCCTGCCCTACGCGGTGGAGGTGCTGGGCTTCTCCGAGGAGGAGGGCGTGCGCTACGGCGTGCCTTTCATCGGCAGCCGGACCCTGGTGGGTACGGTGGACGAGATGCTGGAACTGCGCGACGCGGCGGGCCACAGCGTGCGCGAGGCCCTCAGCGGGTACGGCCTGAACGTGCAGGACCTCGGTGCGGCCCGCTTCCGGCGCCCGGCGCTGGGCTACCTCGAGATCCACGCCGAACAGGGACCGGTGCTGCAGGACGCGGGCGTCTCGGTGGGGGTGGTGCAGGGCATCGCCGGCCAGAACCGTGTGCTGCTGGACTTCGTGGGTCAGGCCTCGCACGCCGGGACCACCCCGATGGGGCTGCGCCGCGACGCACTGGCCGCCGCCGCCCGCTTTGCCGTGGCCGCCGAGGACCTGGCCCGCGCCACCCCTGGCCTGGTGGCGACGGTGGGCGTGATGACGGCCCGGCCCGGCGCGATCAACGTGATTCCCGGCGAGGCCCACTGCACCCTGGACCTCCGCCACGCCCACGATGGAGTGCGCCTGCAGGCCCTGGAACAGCTGCTGCATACCGCCCGGGCTGAGGCCGGGGCGCGGGGCGTGAGCGTGACCATCACGCCCAAGATGGAAGAGCCGGCCACGCCCATGTCAGACACGTTAAGGGCGCTGCTGCACCGCGCCGCCGAGGCCGAAGGGCTGCCACACCCCGAGCTGGTCAGCGGCGCAGGCCACGACGCCATGATCCTGGCCGCGCACATGCCGGCCGCCATGCTGTTCGTGCGTTCGCCCAACGCCCTGTCGCACCACCCGGATGAACTCGTGCTGCCGGAGGACGTGGCCGACGCCCTGCGCCTGAGCGTGCGCTTTCTGCACCTGCTGGCGGAACAGAGCGCATGAGCCTTGACCTGATCGTGCGCGGCGGCACGCTGGTCACGCCGGACGGCCTGCGCCGCGCAGACCTGGGCGTCAGCGGCGGGCAGATTGTGGACATCTCGCCGGAGATCGCGGCGGCGGGCGAGACGCTGGACGCCTCCGGCCTGCACATCTTTCCCGGTGTGGTGGACGCCCACGTGCACTTCAACGAACCGGGCCGCACCCACTGGGAAGGCTTTGAAACCGGGTCACGGGCACTGGTGGCGGGCGGGGGAACCAGTTTTCTGGACATGCCCCTCAATTCCTCGCCCCCGGTGCTGGGCCGCGCCGAGTTCGAGGCCAAGCGCGCACTGGGCCAGCAGAAATCGCTGGTGGATTTCGGACTGTGGGGCGGCCTGACGCCGCTGAATCTGGACCGGCTGGAGGAGCTGGCCGAGGCCGGGGTCGTCGCTTTCAAGGCCTTCATGAGCCACAGCGGGCTGGAGGAGTTTCCGGCGGCCGACGACCTGACCCTGCTGGAGGGCATGCGGGTCGCCGCGCGTCACGGCCTGGTGGTCGGCGCCCACGCCGAGAGCGACGGGCTCACCCGCGGCCTGGCCGAACAGGTGCGCGCGGGCGGGCGGACGGGCGTGCGCGACTACCTGAGCAGCCGCCCCGTGGTGGCCGAACTGGAGGCGGTGGGCCGCGCCCTGCTGTTCGCCGAGGAAACGGGAGCCGCCCTGCACCTCGTTCACCTGAGCAGTGGGCGGGCGGTGGCGCTGGCCTATGAAGCGAAACAGCGCGGCGTGGACGTGAGCATCGAGACCTGCCCCCACTACCTGCACTTCACCGATGAGGACGTGGAGCGGGTCGGCGCAGCCCTGAAATGTGCGCCGCCGCTGCGCTCAGGGGCCGTGCAGGAGGAGTTGTGGGCCGAACTGCTCGCCGGACACGTTGACACGGTCGGTTCCGATCACTCGCCCGCGCCCCCGGACCTGAAGACCAGCGACGACTTCTTTGCGCTGTGGGGCGGCATCAGCGGGGTACAGAGCACCCTGAACGTGCTGCTCAGCGACGGGCACGCCGCGCGGGGCCTGCCGCTGGAGGCCGTCGCCGCCCTGAGCGCCCTGAACCCCGCGCGCCGGTTTGGCCTGGCACACAAGGGCCGCCTGGAGGTGGGCGCCGACGCCGACCTCGCCCTGGTAAAGCTGGACGAGACCTTCACGCTGACCGAGCTGCATGACCGCTGGCAACAGAACCCCTTCGCTGGAGAAGCGTATCGGGGCCGGGTCCTGCATACGTTGTCGCGGGGCCACACAGTGTACCACGGCGGTCATTTTGGTCCTCCGAGGCGTGCGCGGTTGCTGCGGCCACGCAGCTAGCACCTCCACACCCTGCGTTCTCTTGATCCTTTCTCCCACCACCTCGCCTTTTTCCCCACAGGAGTCTGATGAAACATCTTGGAGTCACCCGCAGCGCCCTGGAACAGGCCCACGCCGTCATCACGCCCGATACTTTTGTCCGCACCGCCCTGGCCGAGTGGCCGGGCAGTTCGGTCGTGCTGCACATCGCGCCCGTGATCGGCACCCGCGCCCGCTTCGTGCAGTTCACGGCCCAGATGCCCGCCGGGGCGACGGCACGGGAATCGGCACACGGCCACCAGCGCTTCGCCTTCGTGCTGAGCGGCACGGTGGAGGCCCAGATTGAGGGTGAGGGGGACGGCGAGAAGCGCACGCTGGGGGAATACGACTACGTGTACGTCCCGGCGGGCGTGCCGCATACCCTGAGCGCCACCACGGACGCCCGCGTGGCAGTGTTCGAAAAGCCCTATGACGCGGTGGACGGCGTGGGCACTCCCGGCGTCCACTGGGGCAACGAGCGCGCCCATCCCGGCGACGCCTTCGAGGGCGACGACCACCTGATTGCCCGCAAGCTGCTGCCCGACGAACCCGCCTTCGACTTCATGGTCAGCACCATGAGCTTTGCGCCGGGGGCCAGCCTGCCGTACACCGAGGTGCATTACATGGAACACGGCCTGTTGATGCTGGAGGGCGAGGGCCTGTACAAGCTGCAGCAAACGTACTATCCGGTCACGCAGGGCGACGTGATCTGGATGGGCGCCCACTGCCCGCAGTGGTACGGCGCGCTGGGCCGCCACTGGAGCAAGTACCTGCTGTACAAAGATATGAACCGCCACCCGCTGGCGATGCTGGGAGGGCTGTCATGAGCCACCCGCCGCTGCCCCTGACCGACCACTACGACGTGCGCCGCGACCCGGACGGCCACCGCTACCTGCATCCGCTGGTGACCGGCTTTAACCTGACCCGCATTCCGCTGCTCAACAAGGGCACGGCCTTCACCGCCGAGGAGCGCGAGAAGCTGAACCTCGACGGCCTGCTCGCTCCGCAGGTGGACACCCTGGAAGAGCTCGCCGAGCGGCTGTACGCGGATTACGTCAAGGTCACAGATCCGCTGGAACGCCACGTATTCCTGCGGGGCCTGCAGGACCGCAATGAGGTGCTGTTCTACGCACTGCTCGCCGCCCATGTCGAGGAGATGCTGCCCATCGTGTACACGCCCACGGTGGGTCTGGCGGTGCAGAAATTCAGCCAGATCTACCGCTACGCACGCGGCCTGACCCTGAGCACCCGAACCATCGACCGGGCGGCGCAGGCCCTGGCAAACGTGCCCCTCAACGACGTGCGCATCATCGTGGCGACCGATTCCAGCGCCATTCTGGGCATCGGGGATCAGGGCTTTGGCGGCATGGCCATCAGCATTGGCAAGCTCTCGCTGTACACGGTGGCGGGCGGGGTTGGCCCCGACAAGACCCTGCCCGTGGAGCTCGACGTGGGTACGGGCCGCGCCGACCTGCGCGAGGACCCCTCCTACCTGGGCGTCAAGCACGACCGCCTGACCGGCGAGGAGTACCTGCGCTTTGTGGACCGTTTTGTGGAGGCCACCCTGGAGCGCTACCCCAAGGCGATCATCCAGTGGGAGGATTTCTCCAAGGACACCGCCTTCATGGTGCTGGACCGCTACCGCCGGGTGGTTCCGAGCTTCAACGACGACATCCAGGGCACCGGCGCGGTGGTGCTCGCGGGCGTGCTGAACGCCTGCCGGCTCAAAGGCGAGACGCTGGCCGAACAGCGGGTGGTGGTCAGCGGTGCGGGCGCGGGCGGGGCCGGGGTCGCCGCCGCCATCCGCGAGGGCATGCGCCGCGAGGGCCTGAGCCCCGAGGAGATCGCGGAGCGCGTCTTTGTGCTGGATTCGCGCGGCCTGCTTACCGATGACCGCTCGATGGAGGATTACAAACGCAGCCTCGCCACGCCCCGGGCCCTGACCGAGGGCTGGGCCGGCACCTCGCTGCTGGACGTGATTCGTGAGGCGGGGGCCACCGTTCTGCTGGGCCTTTCGGGGGTGCCGGGCACCTTTGACGAGCAGATCGTGAAGGCCGCGCTGGCGAACACCCCGCGCCCGCTGATCTTCCCGCTGTCCAACCCCACCGCCCACTGCGAGGCGCTGCCCCAGGACGTGCTGCGCTGGAGCGGGGGCACGGCCCTGGTCGCCACCGGCAGCCCCTTTGACCCGGTAACGCTCGGCGGCGAGACCTATTCCATCGGGCAGGGCAACAACGCCTTCATCTTTCCGGGGCTGGGCTTCGGCGCGATCCTGGCCCGCGTGCGCGAGATCACCGACGAGATGGTCACCGAGTCGGCCTACGCGCTGGCCGCCTACACCCAGCGCCACCACCCGGACCGCATCTACCCGCCCGTGGCCGAACTCGCCGACGCGAGCGTGGAAGTTGCCGTGGCCGTGATCAAGCAGGCGCTGAAGGACGGCGTCGCCACCGAATTCAGCATCCGCGGTCTGAACGACACCGAGTTGCTGGAGCTGGTGCGCCGCAAGTTCTGGCAGCCCCGGTACCTGCCGTTCAAGGTGCGCTAAGCCGGGAAGAGCAGGAAAACAGGGCGCGTCCGGGAAGACCTGGACGCGCCCTGGGTTTGCGGGACTTCACCTTACCCGCGGCCCAGCTCCTCCCGTTCGTGGTGCCCTTCCTCCGAGACCAGCGGCGAGGAGATCAGCGGCTTGAAGTCCTCGTCGGCCACCAGTTCCCAGCGGCGGCGTCCGAGCAGACCCGCCAGAACGCTCAGAACGGCAATACCCAGCAGGACCAGCATGAAGGTGGGATAGCTGCCCTGAAACGCGCCGCTCAGGGCGTGGCGAAAGGCATTGACGCTCTGGGTCACGGGCACGAAATTGTGGATGGCCCCGAAAAAGGGCGGCGCGAGTTCCACCGGATAACTGCCCCCCGACGCCGCGAGCTGCAGCACAAGCAGCACCAGCGCGATCAGCCGGCCCGCCGCACCGAACAGAAAGATCAGCGCGAGCACCAGCGCCAGGAAGGTCAGGCTGGAGGCCACAGCGGTCGCCACCACCTGCGCCGGGTGCAGGAAGTCCACGCCCAGCGCATGCACCCCCCAGACCACCAGCAGCGCCTGCACCGTGACCAGAGCGGCGGGAACGGCGGCCTTGCGCAGCATCCGCGCAAACTGCGAGGTGCCGCGCCCGCTGCGGGGCAACAGGCTGTACGGAAAGATGAAGGTGGTCAGCGTCACGCCCACCCACAGGCTCAGGGCCATGAAGTACGGCGCGAACCCGGCCCCGTTGTTCCTGACCGGGGCGAACGTCTCGGTCACGGGCAGGACGCTGGCGCTCAGACCCGCCGGGTCGCCGCCCAGCTGTTCGGTGTCGGCGGGAATCTTGCTGTACAGGGTGGCCAGGCCGTCGCGCAGTCGGGTGGCCCCGGCGTCCAGGTCATCTGCTCCCGTCTGCAGCCTGGCTGCGCCGCTGCTCAGGGTGGTCAGACCAGCGCCGAGTTCTCCAGATTTCTGGGCCAGGGTGGAGGCTCCGTTGTTCAGCTCGCCCAGATCGTCCGGCGCGGGCAGTTGGGCGGTGATCTGCTTCAGGGCATCCTTGATTTTGAGGTTGCCCGCCACCAGCGTCTCCACACCACTTTGCAGGGAAATGGCCCCCGCGCTCAGGTCCACGGCGCCCTTCGCCGCCTCATCCGTTTTTCCGGCCAGCGTCGCCGCTCCGCTTTGCAGCTTGACCGTCCCGTCCTGCAATTGTGCGGCCCCGGCGCCGAGCTTCTCCGCGCCCCCCACGGCGGCGGCAGAGGCGGCAGAGGCGTCCTTCACACCGGAGGCGAGGCGGGCTGCCCCGCCCTGCACCTTCGCCGTGCCCGCCGCCAGCTCCTTCGCCCCGGCGCTGAGCTGGCCGGCGCTCGCCGCTGCCCTGGCTGCCGCGTCTGCCAGACCGGGCAGGGCGTTGCTCAGGCGGGTGCCCCCGGCCTGAACCTGCACGGCTCCGTTATTGAGCTTCGCCACCCCGGCCTTCAACTCGCCGGGAAGGGGGGGCTGGTCCTTCACCGATTCATGGAGTGTCCGCGTGCCCGCGGCGAGTTCCGTGGCTCCCAGGGTCAACTGCTCCGCTCCGGCGCTGGCCTGCTTCAGCCCGTCCGTCAGTTCTTTCAGGCCGCCTGCCAGTTGCCCGTTTCCGGCAGCCAGTTTTCCGGCTCCGGCGTTGGCCGTCTTTGCTCCGGCGCTGAGTTCGGTGGCTCCGGCCTGCAGCTCACCCAGACCGCGTTGAAGCTGCGGAAGCCTGGTCGCCAGTTCCTTGCTGCCGCCCACCAGCTGCGCCGCGCCCGCATTCACATCCACCGCGCCGTCCGAGAGCGCAGCCGCTCCCTCGGACAGCTGATTCAGGCCGCCCGACAAGGCAGCGGTCCCCGCCTGAAGCTGCCGGGCCCCCTGCTGCAGCGGCGAGAGCTGGGCCGGGCCGGGCGCCGCCGCCTCCAGCTCCCGCAAGCCCCCCGAGAGTTTTGCGCTGCCTTGCGTCAAACGGCCCACGCCGGCAGCCAGCGCCTTCGCTCCGTCCGTCAGTTGTGTTCCGCCGTCCGCCGCCGCCGCCGCACCGCTCGCGAGGTCCGCCGCTCCGCTCTTCAGGGCCCCGGTGCCGTCTTCCAGCGTGGCCGCGCCGTCGCGCAGTTTTCCGGTGGCGCTCCGGATGTCGGCAAAGCCCTGCTGCACATCCCTCAGCGAATCGCCCACAACTTCCCAGCGGTTCTCGCCCAGGGTGCGGTTCAGCTCGTCGCTCAGGGTGGTGGCGAAGGTGGACGCCACACGGCTGGCAAAGTAGCTGCCGCCCTCGGAGACGTAAAACTTCAGCAGTCCGTGGCTGGAACTGTCCCCGGCCACGGCTTTTGCGCTGAAATCGCGGGGCAGCGTCAGCGCAAAGTAGGCGTCGCCGCGCCGCACGGCATTCTGCGCGGCGGCCTCACTGGGGTAGTTCAGGTATTTGAACTTGGCCGTATCACGCAGATCCTGAATCACCTCTGCCCCCAGGTCCACCGCCTCGCCCCGGCTCCGCGTGCCCGCATCCAGATTGACCAGGGCCACGGGCAGGTTCTTCAGGTTGCCGTAGGGGTCAATCGCGCTGCCCAGATAGATGCCTGCGTACAGCAGCGGCACCACCGAAATGGCGGCGGCCGACAGCCACATCATGGGATGGCGCCACAGGCTGCGCTCGGCGGGGGTCAATGTTCTGAAGTCCTGGGTCAGTCTGGTCAACGGGGACATGAAAGCTCCTTGCAGGGGTGAGTCCTGCTTCACCCGAATGACCCCAGTATCCCCCTTTACTGACACTCCGTCAAGTGACAGAGTGTCAATGACATGTTAAACTGATGCTATGGCTGCAACTTCTCCCCCGCCCATTGCCCGCCGGTTAAGTGCGGAAGACCGCCGCGAGCAGATTCTGGAAACCGCGTCGGCGCTGTTTATCGAGCGCGGCTTCGAGGCGGTGGGCATGAACGACATCGCCCACGAACTCCAGACCTCGCGGCCCACGGTCTACACCTATTTCACGTCCACCGAGGACATGCTGCGCGCCCTGCTGCAGGGGCGGCTGCCCGCCATGTGGGAGCGGCTGCGCCCGATCCTGCCCGCCTCGGGCGAGTTCCGCGCCGGGACCTTCAGCGCCCTGTTCCTGGCCCTGCTGCACGAGCGCGAGCTGCTGCTGCTGCTGCACAGCGGCGGCGGCCCGATTTTCCGCGAGCAGCGCGGTCACTTTCTGCGGCAGCTCGGCGGCTGGCTCAAACCCTACCGCCGGGCCGAGGCGAGGCAGCCCGGCGTCCTGCACCTGATCACGCTGCTGCTCGAGGCGGCCCTGGTGGAAGCCGTGCGCACCGAACAGAACCCCGAAGACCTGCAGGCGCAGGCCCACGCGGTGGGACAGTTTATCGCGGGCGGGGTGGCGGCCCTGGCCTCCGAGACCGGCGGGTCCTGGCCCGGTCAGGATGCCCCGCCGATCTCTCCTCCCCAGTAAGGGTCCCGTAGAGCCGCTGGCAAGGCGCTGAGGAGGCAAGGCCGGGCAGCAGCCCCGCCCAGCGATCTCGCCTCCCCGACACAGGCCGGCCACAAGGCAACCCCCGGCCGCTGTGGACCGGAGGCCCTCTTCGCGCCCGTGACGCACACCAGCTCAGTGCAGGTCGCCGGGTTCCGGCGCGTGGCCGGCCGAGACCGCCAGCGAGGACGGATGCGGCGTGTTGTGGCCAACGATGTTGAACAGAACGTTCAGGAGGATGGCGGCCAGCGCGGCCGAGGTGATGCCGCTGTCCAGGAAGAGCTGGGCCTGTTCGGGCAGCTTCTCGTACAGGGTGGGCACGGTGGAGGGAATCACGCCCAGGGCCACGCTGACGGCCACGATGATCAGGTTGCGGGTGTCGTTCATGTCGACCTTGGACAGGGTTTGCACCCCGGCGGCGGCCACCGTGCCGAACAGCACCAGCCCCGCGCCGCCCAGCACGGGCAGCGGAATGGCCGAGACCAGCGCGCTCAGCTTGGGCAAAAAGCCCAGCAGCATCAGGATGATGCCCGCCCCCGCCACCACGAAGCGGCTCTTGATGCCGGTAAAGCGCACCAGCCCGACATTCTGGGCAAAGGCGGTGAAGGGAAAGGCGTTGAACAGGCCGCCCAGCGCGGTGGACAGGCCGTCGGCGCGCAGGCCCCGGGCCACGACGCCCGCATCCACTTTCTTCCCGGTGACTTCTCCAATGGCCAGGATGTCGGCGGTGGTCTCCACCATGACCACCAGCATCACCAGCAGCATGGACAGCACCGAAACGAGGTTGAAGGTGGGCGTGCCGAAGTGAAAGGGTGCGCTGAAGCCAAACCACGCGGCGGTGGCGACGCCGGAGAAATCCGCCAGCCCCAGCACAGCGGCCACGACGGTGCCGATGACCAGACCCAGCAGCACGGCCACCCGGCTCAGGAAGCCCGCGCCAAAGCGGGTGAGCAGCAGCACGGTCACCATGGTCAGCAGCGCCAGCCCCAGGTTGGCCGGGGCGCCGAAGGTGGGCGTGCCGGGTACGCCGCCCCCGGCCCAGCGGATGGCCACGGGCATCAGCGAAACGCCGATCATCAGGATCACGGTTCCGGCCACCACCGGCGGAAAGAAGCGCAGCAGCCTGGAAAAGTACGGCGCGAGCAGCACGGTGAGCACGCCCCCGGCGATCACCGCGCCGTAGATGCCCGGCAACCCATAGGCCTTGCCGATGGCGATCATGGTGGCCACCGCCGCAAAGGTGGTGCCCTGGACGATGGGCAGTTTGGCCCCGAAGCCCGCGAACCCAAGGGTCTGGATCAGCGTGGCGACGCCGCACATGAAAAAGCTCGCGCCGATGATGCGGACCAGAGCGTCGCCCTCCAGCCCCAGCGCCGTTGCCAGGATCAGCGGCACCGCCACGATTCCGGCATACATGCTCAGAACGTGCTGCAGGCCGAAGGCGATCATGTTCTGGACGGGCAGAACTTCATCGACGGGGTGGACCTTGTTCGGGACGGGTGCTGTCGTCATGGTTCCTCCGGAGCCGACCGTCTGGGTCAGCACAGATTGCGTTGATGCGCCGAGAAATGGCCCGCTGCCGCTGTATGCCGAACCTGCCTCACCTTGCCCGCGTTGCACCCGTCCTCCCTGCCGGCATCTTACTTAGTTGTCTAATTTTTATAGAGTGTAATCGTATTTCAAAAGTGATGTCAAGGTCGGGTGAAGGTCTTGTCATGCCCGGTCCCCTGGCAGAGGCGGGAACCCCGCTTAGGAGCGCCAGAGCGGTTACCGGGCTGTTCAGAAGGCCCAGGACGGGGCTGCCCCGCTAGACTCCGGGGGTGATGGCAGATGCGGCGGCAACGAAGATGACAGAGAACCCGGCAACCGTGCTGGTGATCGTGGGAGGCAGCATGGCCGCCGTGAAGGCGCCCTCGGTGCTGCGGCGGCTGCGTAAGGACGGCGTGCGGGTCAACGTGATCGCCACTCGGGCGGCTCTACACTTCATCACCGAGCTGAGCCTGTCCACCGCTGCCGACGGCCCGGTGGGCACCGACGAGGCGTGGTTCTCGCCCCGCCCCGACGCCCTGCACCTCACGCTGGCCCGTGCGGACGCCGCGGTGGTCGTGGGCGCGTCGGCCGAGCTGCTGGCCGGCGCGGCAGGAGGACATGCCGGCGATCTCGCGCTCGCGACCCTGCTCAGCGTGCGCGGTCCGGTGCTGTGGGTGCCGGCCATGAACGCGGCGATGTGGCACAGCCCGGCGGTTCAGGCCAACGTGCAGCGGCTCAAGGACTGGGGCCACCACTTCCTCGGGCCGGAGGTCGGAGCCTTCGGCACGCGCGGTGAGGGAGCGGGTCTGGGGCGCATGGCCGAGCCGGAAACCATCGCCGCCGCCGCCCTGAAGCTGCTTCAGCCCACCGGGCCGCGTGACCTGGAGGGCCTGCAGGTGGTCGTCTCTGCCGGGCCGACGCGCGAGTACCTGGACCCGGTGCGCTACATCAGCAACCCCAGCAGCGGCAAGATGGGCTTCGCGGTGGCCCAGGAGGCGCGCGACCGGGGTGCGCGAGTCACGCTGGTGACGGGCCCCGTGAACCTTCCCGATCCGTCTGGAATGCGGGTGGTCAGGATCGAATCGGCGCTGGAGCTGCGCGGCGCGGTGCTTGCTGCCGCCCAGGACGCCGACCTTGTGGTCATGACCGCCGCCGTGGCCGACTACCGCGCCGCCGAGCAGCAGCACGAGAAGCAGGCCAAGGTCGCGGGCGACGTCAGCCTTCATCTGACCCCCAACCCCGACATCCTCGCTGAACTGGGCACGAACAAGGGCAGCCGCGTGCTGGTCGGCTTCGCGATGGAAACCCACGCGGGGGTGGAACGGGCCGCCCTCAAGGCCCAGCGCAAGAACGCCGACTTCATTCTGCTGAACTACCCCACCCAGGCGGGCACGGCCTTCGGCGGCGATGACAATCAGGTCACGCTGGTCCGGGCCGACGGCTCGCACGAGGACTGGCCGCGCACCAGCAAGCGCGAGGTGGCCCGGCGTCTGCTGGACGAGGCCGCCCGGCTGATGCGTGGGGCTGCCTCCTCCTGACGGGGCCGGGGGTGCGCCCGGTTTACCCGCCGCGGACCTTCCCCCCCTCTGCCCGATTGCATTATTCATCCCAGCTGCATACAGTGAGCGGCGTGCCCGGAAAGCTCAGCAAGGAACAGCGCCAGAAACGAATTCAGGACATCATCGCCCGCGAGAGCGTCTCGACGCAGGGTGAGCTGGTCGAGTTCCTGCGCCGGGAAGCCATTCAGGTGACCCAGGCCACCGTCAGCCGCGACATCAACGAACTGCGGCTGGTGCGGGTGCCGGTGGGCAAGGGCCGGCACCGGTACGCCCTGTCTCAGACCACCGGCCACAGCGACGTGCATGACGAACTGGCCCGGCTGTTCCAGAACTTTGTCCACGATGTGGACCGGGGTGAGAACATCCTGGTTGTCCGCACTGCCGAGGGCCACGCTTCGGGGGTCGCCCTGCTGCTTGACCGCCTGCGCCGCGACGACATCGTGGGCACCATTGCGGGAGAAGACACCATTTTCGTGGTTGCCCGCACCACCGACGAGGGCGAGGCGCTGATGGAGGAGCTGCACGCACTGATGCTGGGGTAAAGCTACCGGGCAACCCAGACGGGACCACGGAACACTGCGGTCCCTTCACTTCCCTCTGTGCTGGTCACGGCACGTCCTCCTCATCCAGCACAGGCACATTGCCCACGGGCAGCTGAACGTGGGCTGAGGTCCCCCGGCCCAGGGTGCTTTCCAGCCAGATGCGCCCCCCGTGGGCCTCCACGATGCTGCGCGCGATGCTCAGGCCCAGGCCAGCGCCTCCCTGATCACGGCTGCGGCTGTCTTCCAGGCGGTAGAAGCGGTCAAAGAGCCGCTCAAGCTGGTCGGGCGGAATGCCGGGGCCGTCGTCACGCACGCTCAGGCGCACCTGCTCGCCGTTCTCCTCGGGCTGGCTGAGCAGGGTGATGGTGCCGGCCCCCGCCTTGAGCGCGTTGCTCACCAGGTTGATGATGACCTGCTTGAGGCGGTCGGCGTCGCCCTCGAAGGCAACTTCCTGTCCGCCCACCGTCAGGGTGGTTTTCTGGGCGCGTGCCAGTGGCATCAGCTCGCGGGCAATCTCGTCCAGAAACAGCTCGGAGAGAATCGGCTCGCGGGTCAGGACCAGCGCGCCGCTGTCCGAACGGGCCAGCTGCAACAGGCTGGCAATCAGGTTGGTCAGCCGCTCGGACTCGCTGCGGATGATCTTGAGGCTCTCGCGCTGCTGCTCGTCGGGATTGGTGCGCCGCAGCAGGTAGCTGGCGTGCCCGCTGATGGCCGTGACCGGTGTGCGCAGTTCGTGGCTGGCGTCGCTGGTAAAGCGCCGCTGGGCCTCGAAGCTGGCCTCCAGACGGCCCAGCATGCTGTTCAGCGCTCCGGCCAGCGCCTGCACCTCGTCGCCGGTGCTCGGCTCGGGCACCCGCTCGGTCAGGTTCTGTCCGCCGATGCCCTCGGCGGCGCGCTGCACCTGCTGCAGGGGCCGCAGCGCCTGACCGGCAAGCAGGTAGGCGCCGGTGCCCGCCGTCACCAGCCCGGCCAGGAACAGCAGCAGGATGACGTTTTGCAGGTTGGTCAGGGTCCGCTGGATCTCCTCCAGGCTGCGCCCCACGTACACGATGCTCAGCACCTCGTTGCTGCCGGGCAGCCCGAGCACCGCCGGCTGCACCGCCAGGGGGGCGAGCCGCACAAGCACCCGCATCAGCGTGGGCTGCTCGCGGAAGGCCTCCTTGACGTGCAGGTTGAGCAGCAGTTGCCCGCCCGGCGAGCGAATCAGTTCTGTTAATTGTTCCTCGGACAGCTCGATGGGGGCCGCGCGGTCAATGCCAGACGAGTCGCGGCTGCCCAAACGCTGAAACTTCATCTCATCGAACAGCTGCTGGCGTTGCGGACCCGAGGTGGCGCCCGCCAGCCGGTCCACCAGCCCCACCTGACCGTCGACGTAGAACGGCAGCAGCTCGATCTGAATGGCGTAGTTGGGAAACTGGTAGCGGACACTGCGCAGGTCTCCGGCACCGTCCCGGTTCACCTGGTTGCTCGGATCGAGCCCCAGCGAGGGCAACACCTGGGTAAAGCGGCCGTAGGCGTCGCTGAGATCGCTGTTCACGCTGGCGATCAGGTTGCCGCGCATGATCACCAGCGTGGTCACGCCCACCGCCGTCAGCAGCGCCGCCAGCAGCGCCGTATAGAACAGCGTCAGCCGCCAGCGCAGCGTCATGGCCGCACCCGGCGGCAGACCGGAAAAAAGGAACAGGCCCTCACGCCCGGTAGTGTAGCCGGGACACCATGAGGGCCGCCTCAGAGAGAGGGAGCTGAATGAGGAAAAGGCAAAGGGGGGCCGGTGCCCGCTTTATTCCTCGCGCAGCACGTAGCCCACGCCGCGCACGGTATGAATGAGGCGGCGTTCACCACCCTCCTCCAGCTTGCGGCGCAGGTACCCAATGTACACGTCCACCACGTTGCTGCCGCCGGTGTACTCGGGCCAGACCTTCTCCTCGATCTCGAAGCGCGAGAACACCTTGCCGGGGTTGCGGGCGAGCAGTTCCAGCAGTTCGAATTCCTTGGCCGACAGTTCCACACGCCGGCCTCCCCGGAAGATCTCGCGCCCGTCGAGGTTCATCACCAGATCGGCGACCCGCACCTCGCCGGTCACGGCCGGGTTGACGCGGCGCAGGTGGGCGCGCACGCGGGCAAGCAGTTCCTCGATGGAAAACGGCTTGATCAGGTAATCGTCCGCGCCGCTGTCCAGGCCCTCGACCTTGTCCTGGATGCCGTCCTTGGCGGTCAGGATGATGATGGGCGTGTTGCTGGTCTTGCGGATGCGCCGCGCCACCTCCAGGCCGTCGAGCACGGGCAGCATCAGGTCGAGAATCACCAGATCGGGGTTGACTTCACGGAATTTGGACAGGCCGGTTACGCCGTCGAAGGCGACCTCGGTGGCATATCCTTCGGCGGCGAGTTCAAGTTCAATAAATCGAGCGATGTCTTTCTCATCCTCGATGACGAGTACCAGAGGCTTGCGTTCCATACCGCCAGTCTAGGGACGGCTCTCATGAGAATCAGGGCGCGGTGCTTAATCGGCTTTCATATGGACAGCGGCAGGGCCCGGTGGTCCAGCGCCGTATTCTGCAGCTGTGTGAGGCGGAAGGTCCGGCACTCCGGCCCGAAACCCGGCAGATTCAGCGGACGATGAACCTCCACGCCCACGGCCCGGCCCACCAGCGGGGCCACATCGGGGCAGGCAAGCGTCTCTCCGGGCCGCGCGGCGTCGCACAGCCGCCGGGCATAGTTCACGGGCAGGCCGTAGGCGCTGTGCTGCCCGCCCACCACGCCGGTGAGCACGTCCCCTACCGCCAGACCCACCCGGACGCGCAGCGCCACGCCCAGCATGCCGGCCAGCCCCAGCCGGGCCGCACGGTCATGGGCGTCCAGCGCCGCCGCACAGGCCTGCGCGGTGTCCTGCGCCGTCCAGTAGGCCAGCACGGCGTCCCCCTGATGCTGCAGGACCTGCCCTCCCCGCGCCTCAAAACTCAGGATCATGACCTGCACGAACTCGGTCATCAGTGCCATGTAGTGGTTCAGCGGCAGCGTGCGGACCAGCTGGGTGCTGCCCGACACGTCAACCGTGACCAGACACACCGAGATGGGGTCAGGAGGATGGCTGGGCAGCGGCAGAAGAAGCTGGGTCATGAAGACCCTTGCATTATGAAGGTTGTCTTAGTTTTGGAGTGCAGAAAATTTCACAGACGGTCCGCCCAAGTTCACTGGAGGGGGCCTTCACCCCCACCCCTCTAGACCACGATGAATCCATGAAGGGGAGGCGCCGTCCGGAAGGCCACCCACTCGCCCACCCGGGCGGCCGGCAGGGGTTCGAAGGCCGACAGAACCAGGGGCAACCGCGCCTGTACCACCCAGGTGTTGCGCCCGGCCTGCAGAACCCGCCCACAACCCTCGGCGGCAGAGACGCCGATGACGGTCAGGGCCTCGGTCGGGTCTTCCTGTGGCTCCAGCACCTCGGCGTGTTCCAGAATTCCGTGGACCACCACCCGCGCCGCACCCGGCTGCACGGCATACGGACCCAGGCGATCGAACAGGTAAAGCACCCGGCCCCCCGCAGTGAACTCGAGCAGCGGACTGCCCTCGCGCTGCGGGTACAGCAGGCCCTCGGCCGCAAAGGCTCCGAATTGCGCGGCAAAATCACGCTCGGAACTCTCCAGGGTCATCGGGGACCCCAGTCCAGGCAACGGGACACACGTGGTCGGATGGGCACGCAGGCGGACATTGCGGCCACTCTATCCGAGCCGGGGCCGGTCCAGCCGGGCTTCCAGCAGGCCCAGCGTGGGCCGCGCCTGTTCCAGGGAATCGAGAATGGCGTCTGCGCGCTCCAGGGCAAAGGTGCCCTCCACCTCGCGCAGCACGTGAATCAGCACCAGCCCCACCAGCCGCTCCAGCACCGCCCACTCGGCGCTGCCTGCCCGCTGCGTGTCCCGGGTGCGGGCCAGCAGGGTCAGGGTCAGGCGCTCGTCGCCGTCCGCAAAGGCCTGCGCCGCCTCCAGCGGGATGAGTTGCAGGGCCAGGGCATTCAGGTCAGGGTCCGCCACGTTACGTCCACCACCACGCCCGCGAGCATGGTCAGGGCCAGCCACATGTTGGCGTCGAAAAACGCCACGTTGACGCGCGCCAGATCATCCGGGTTGACGATGCGGTGCTCGTAGAGCAGGATCACGCCCATCGCGGCGGCGGCCAGGTAATACCACCCGCTGGCCCCGGTGACCACACCCACGAGCAGCAGCAGGGCGAAGGTCAGCGCGTGGCTGGCGGCCGCGATGCGCAGGGCGCGGCGGATGCCAAACCGGGCCGGAATGCTCTTGATGCCGTGCTTGACGTCGAAGTCGCGGTCCATGGTGGCGTAGATCACGTCCAGGCCGATCATCCAGAAGATCACCACCGCCCACAGCACCCAGGCGCCGGGGGCAAAGTGCCCGGTGACGGCGATCCATCCTCCCGCCGCCGCCGCGCCATCGGTCACGCCCAGCCACGCGTGGCACAGCCAGGTAAAGCGCTTGGTATACGGGTAGCCGATCAGGAAGACCACCGCCAGGGGCAGCAGGGCCAGGCACAGCGGATTGAGCTGCGCCGCCGCAAAGGCCATAACCACCAGACTGATTCCCACGAGGGCCCAGGCCTGCGCGGGGCTGACCTTGCCGCTCGGCACCTCGCGGCCCGCCGTGCGTGGGTTACGCGCGTCTATGAAGCGGTCAATGACCCGGTTGGCTCCCATCGCCGCCGTGCGCGCCGCCGCCATCGCCACCGTGACCCACACCACCACCCCCAGCCCCGGCCAGCCGGTGCCCTGGGTCTGCATGCTGGCCAGCAACATGCCCGCGTAGGCGAAGGGCAGGGCGAACACGGTGTGCTCGAATTTTACGAGCTGCAGGTAGGTTTTCATGCGCGGAGCCACACTCATTCGGTCGTCAGCATACGCCACCCGGCAGGACTCGACATTCGCGGCGCAACATTTGCTATAGTGCCGTCCGCGCGCAGGTTCGAGGCGTAGCGCAGGCTGGTAGCGCACTTGGTTTGGGACCAAGGGGTCGCTGGTTCGAATCCAGTCGCCTCGACCATCATTTTCTGATATTCATCAGAAGCGGCGCGCGGCACCGGCGGGATTGGTGTAGTGGTAGCACAGCAGCCTTCCAAGCTTCTGGCCTCGGTTCGAATCCGTGATCCCGCTCCAGCTCCAGAAGCTCCCCGTGTGGGAGCTTTCTGTCTTTTACAGCACGCACCCTTAGCTCAGCTGGATAGAGCAACCGCCTTCTAAGCGGTCGGTCGTAGGTTCGAGTCCTACAGGGTGCGCCACACGAAACAGCCGTTCAGCACAGTTTTTGCAGACGAAGACCCCGAGGCCACTTGAGCTTCCCGGGGTCTTCGTCTGTAACAGTGCCTGGAGAAGCTCAGTAGTGGGGACCGCCTGACCCGGGACCGAACAGACCGATGGCCTTGGCCCTGGCTTCGCTTGGCAGAACAGGCCGGTTGATACCGTGGGTGATCGACACCTTGGCATGACCCAACGTTTTTGCTTACCACCGGCAATTGCACCCCACGGCGCAGCACGATGCTGACGGCCACAAACAGGACAGGCCACAGATGACACAGTCCAGCCTCATAAAGCAGGGGAGCCAGCGCATGGAACTGCGCCGCCTGAGGCAAATCCAGCACCTGATCCACAGCTTGTACGCCCGGGCTGGGGGTTCCCCTGCCTTGGTGCCGCCCGTGGATGAGCTGATTGGACACTGCTTTCCGCAAACAATACGCGCAGGCGGATCGCGATCTTGTCCACTGGCTGCTTTTACTCACACCTCTTGCGTTACCACCAACCAGCGAGGCCTCCTGATGGCACCTGCAGCAGCAATCCCCCATGAAAGGAGACATGAGGAAACCGGCGGCCGTATGGCTGCCGGTCAGGAAGAAGTGCCCCTCAGAACGGGGGGAAGCAGGTGACGTTGAGGAACATGTCGGCCGTGGCGGTGTTGGAGCCGTCGGCCTGAGACATGCACGTCAGGCTGGGTGCGCCGGGGTCGCTGGAGACGGCCTTGGAGAGGGTAATGGTGTAGGTGCTGCCAGCGCTCAGGGCCGTCCCGAACGCGAAGTTGGTGTAGGTGGTGTCGTCGACCACCACGGTTTCTGAGCCGCCAGCGGCGTCGGGACTGCTCAGCGTGAGGCTCAGGGTGTAGTCCTCGCCAGGCATCCAACCGTCGACCGCGCCGGTGACGTGAAACGGACCGCCGGCGGCCGGCTGCTCACAACTCACGCTGACGCTGACGTTCATGCCGGCCACAGTGCCGCTCCCGCCCTGCACAGTGCAGGTGGACTGCCCCTGGCTGGGGATGGTCACGGCGTAAGGCTGTCCGTCGGTGACGCGGGTTTGGAAAACGAACGCGCCGTTGCGCAGCGTCAGCGTCTCGCCGCCGTTGAGCTGTACCTCGGCCGTGTCGAACACCCCGCCACTCAGGCCACTGACGGTGCCGCCGATGGTGTAAGACCCGGGCGTGCAGCTCACGGTGATGTCGCCCACTGCGCCGCCCACCGTGCCGCCCGCGCCGCTCAGGGTGCAGCTGGAGTTGCCGCTGTCCGTCAGGGCCACCGTGTAGGTCTGTCCGGCTTCCAGGCGGGTGGTGAAGGCGAAGCTGCCGTTGCCCACGCTCACGGTCTCCCCGCCATTGAGTTGCAGCTTCACGCGGTCGCTGACCAGGCCCGAAACGGTGCCGCCGATGGCGTAGGTGGGGTTGGCCGCGCAGGTGACGGCCACGCCGGTGACGTTGCCCGCGCCCACCGTGCCGCTGCCGCCGGTGACTGTGCAGGTGTACCCGGCGGGCACGTTCGAGACCGTGACGTTGTAGGTCGTGCCGAACTCGACGCCGGCAAACGAGAACGCGGCGGCGCCGCCGCTGGACGCCACACTCTGGCTCACACCCGCGTTGGACACCGTTACGCTCTGGCCCTGGGGCAGGCCGGTGACGCTGCCGCCCACCGCATAGCGGTTGGCCGCGCACGTGACGGCCACGCCGGTGACGTCAGTGCTGCCCACCGTGCCGCTGCCGTTCGTGACCGCGCAGGTGGAGCCGGCGGGAGAAGCGCTGATCCTCACGTCATAGGCTTCGCCGCTTTCCAGGGCGTCAAAGGCAAAAGCGTCGCCGCCGGACGCGCCGGTGCCCACCACCGTGCGGGTCCGCCCACCGTTCGAGAGGGTCACGCTCTGCCCAGTGCCGAGCCCGCTGACCCGGCCGCCCACCGTTCGCAGCGGCGCGAGCACCGTCGCGTTGACCTTGATGCCGATCTGCGCGTAGGGGGGGGCGTCGAAGTTGACGGCGCAGCTCAGCCCGAAGTACAGCTCGTTGTCGCCCAGCGCCAGGACGTTGGTGTCCACCGGCACGGTGACTTCACTGCCGCTCGCCCCGGACGTCATCTCGAAGCTTCCCAGCAGCGCCCGGGGGCCGCCGGGGACGCGGTGCGTGCCGATGACCTTCGGGTTGGCGCACGCGGGCAGCGCCGTCTGGATGCCGTCTTGGGTACGAAAGGCCGAGAAGGTCACGCTGGCCGCGGCGCCGCGGCGCGCGGTCCAGGTGCCCTGGGTCGAGGTGTACTCGATGTAGCCGTAGTTGGAGCTCTGGGCGTTCTTGGGATCGAACTGCGTGTCGGTGATGCCCTGGGTGGCCTTGTAGATGAAGTGATCTTTGTATTCGCCGGGAGCCTGGGCGCCGGCGGTGGAGGTGTACTTCCAGTAGTAGTACGAAAACCCGTTGCGCTGCAGTTCCAGGTATCCGTCCTTGATCACTGCGGCGTGTGGATACCACCCGGTACCGTCCTCGGCGGCGTACACCGTCGCGCTGGTCACGCCGGCGGGCAGCGGCAGCCGGATGGTCACCGCCTCTTTGAAGGTCACGTCGTGCGGCTCGATCTGGTAGACCGGGCTGTCCGGAGCGGCGTCCACGCCGCTGGGCTGCGCCATGCCGGAGACGCGGGTGATGGCGATGGCGGTGGGGCGCGTCAGCGCGCCGGCCGGCACCGTCACCGTAGCGCCGTCCGGGCCGCTCACCGTGCCGCCGTCGGCGGTAATCACGGTAGAAGGAGGCGTCTGGGTGCCGGCACAGCCGCTCAGGTTCAGCGCGAGCAGGCCGGTGGCCGCGAGGGTCAAGCTGCGAATCGTCGTGTAAATAAGGTTCACCTCGGTCTTGGTGTGGCGTGGGCATCACTCGGTGTGATGGCACAGCCCATCTCCCGATCTTGGCTGAGGCGTTCTTACAAAGCCTGCACACGTCCCGCATAGCAACTCCTCGGATAGAAACGACTGGATGGTCGTAAATGCCGCTCTGCATGCGTACGGCGGTCATTGCCATCCAATACGAGGGCAATGTGATTCCAGGCATGTAGGCAGGATGGGAACCTTCATCCGGCCATCACACCGATGTTCTAAGACCTTGAGAAGCGTTACCCTCCCTTCGCACGGGGTCAAAGTCTGCTCAAGTAGAGGGCTGCCCCAGCAGAGCGGGCTGGGCAGTTGACCACCCAATCAGCCTGGCCTGTCACTCCAGGGATTGGGCTTGAAGGCGGTGGGCCGTTCACTGCTCTGTCCAGACCGAATTCGCCAGTACGCGATGGTGTGCCAGCGTGGACTTTGTGCGGTGTGGCGCACCATGCAGGACCCGCACCTACGACCGCTGGGCGGAGTACTTGCAGACATGTCCGCCACACCAGACTCCGTCCCAGACGGGGGGTTTTTTTGAGACAGACGACACCGGGTTCGTTCCGCGCGGCCAACCGGGAAGACCGGCAGGGATGCACCTGCGGCAGCACGTTGAAAAACCTCTGATGCGGGTCAAGTCTTTAGGGCAGAGCACCGGCCGGGCACCGTCCAGCGGTAGGCCTGCGGGAAGATCACCCGGATGACTGCCCTGATCACCGATCTGCACCGGGGCGCTACAGTCAGGCCCTATGACCCTTGATCCTGCAGACGGCCGCAGCACCACACTGGGGAATTTTGATGGCCGCGTCGCTCTGGTCACGGGCGCTGGGGGCGGGATAGGCAGGGCCACCGCACGCGCGCTGGCTGAGGCGGGCGCAGTGGTGGTCGTTGCGGATCTGGACGAGGCGGGAGAGGATACGGCCCATACCATCCGTACCGAGGGGGGAACGGCCCTGTTCATCGGCTGCGATGTCTCGGTCCCCGAACAGGTCAGCGCCCTGCTGGAGCGGACGGTAGCGAGCTTTGGCCGTCTCGACGTTCTGATCAACAATGCGGGCATCTCGGGAGGAGCACAGCGCCTGCATGAACTGGAGGTCGACGCCTGGGACCGCGTGATGGCGGTCAATCTCCGCGGTCCCTTTCTGTGCGCCAAGTACGCCCTCCCCCACCTGATGGAACGGAGGGGCAGCATGGTCAACGTCGCTTCCACCTACGGTCTGATCGGCGCACCCCAGGCACCCGCCTACTGCGCTTCCAAGGGCGGGTTGGTCAACCTGACCCGACAGCTTGCGGTGGATTACGGTCCCAGTGGCGTCCGCGTGAATGCCGTGTGCCCGGGCTATGTGGATACCGACATGGGCGGTCAGCGTGCCCGCCTGGGTCCCGAGCAGGCAGCGGCGGCGCTGCAACGGCGCGAGAGCAATGCCGCCCGCCAGCCCCTCGGCCGCCAGGCCCACGTGGACGAGGTGGCCCGTGTGGCGGTCTTCCTGGCCTCAGACGCGAGTTCCTTCATGACCGGTTCCATCGTCACTGTGGACGGAGGCTGTACCTCCACTTTCAACTACAACCAGTGACCCGGCTGCAGCGGAGAGCCACCGCGGATCCAGAACGGAACAGGCCACTTGGGGCATCTGCAGCGCAGGACAGGCAACAAAGCACGCTCCTGGACCCAGCTCTTGATGGTTGCTTCCGCCTGCAGACGGTCTGAATCACCTGCAGTCGTGAAGCCAGCTCTTTCCGCTCGGTGCAAGCCTGCGCCCCGTTCATTGGGCAGCAGACCATCCCACACTGTGCCTGGAAGGACCAGAAGAAGCAGGCTGAGCTTCCGGCGAACAGCATCTCCATGAGCAAAGTCCAGATAGAGATAAACCCCAAGTGGAACCCGGTGCTCCACAGCAACAGCCTGTAGATACACAAAAACGAAGAACGCCCCGGAACCATAACAGTTCCGGGGCGCTTGAAGACGCATCTGGTGTTGAAAAATGTGACCTATAGAAAGGAGGTGATCCAACCGCACCTTCCGGTACAGTTACCTTGTTACGACTTCACCCCAGTCATGAACCACAGCCTA